>DASWYF010000019.1 GCA_036405135.1 Verrucomicrobiia bacterium
TGCGCCACCGCTTCACGGGAACCTTCGCCAGCGTCATAAGCCACAAGTATCCGCTCCCGCAAATCCAACGAAATCGTCTTCACCTCTTCCTCTTACCTTCCACCCTCAGAAAAGGCTACAGTTTTATTTAAAACGCTCTAACGGAAACAAACTCGCTCCACCTCCTCTCCCCACCATTGACCGCCTCCCTCCATTTGCTTCACACTCCTTCGTATGAACTCCCCGTCCTCCGGCATCTCCCGCCGCACCTTCGCCAAGACCACGCTTGCTGCCGCCACCTCCGCCCTCATCGCCGCGCCAGCCTTCGTCCGCGGACAGAATCTCAACAGCAAACTGAACATCGCCATCATCGGCGCGGGTGGACGCGGTCGCGCCAGCATCGCGGGCTGTGCGGGTGAAAACATCGTAGCCTTGTGCGATGTGAACGAGGTGAACTTGGACTCCGCTGCTAAGCAATATCCCAACGCCCGCAAGATCGATGACTTCCGCAAGCTCTTCGATCACGCCAAAGAATTCGATGCCGTGACCGTCGCGACGTGTGAGCACACGCACGCTCTCGCCACGATGATGACATTGAAGGCTGGCAAACATGTCTATTGCGAGAAACCGCTCACGCACAACATCTGGGAAGCACGCTTGGTCCGCGAAACCGCTGCCAAAGCAGGCGTGGCCACGCAGATGGGCAATCAGATGCATTCCTCACCGAATATGCGTCGCGTGGTAGAGCTGATCCATGCGGGCGCCATCGGGCCGGTTACAGAATCGCATACGTGGGTCTCGCGCGCGTGGGGTTTGCAGAGCAAAGAGGCGTCCGAGAAAAATCAGGATCGCGTGTATGTGACCGATCGTCCACGTGAGACGATGGATCTGCCGAAAGGATTGAACTGGGAACTCTGGCTCGGCCCTGCCCAAGATCGCCCTTATCACGAAGTCTATTTCCCGGGGCCGAAGTGGTATCGCTGGTGGGATTTCGGCAATGGCACCATGAGCGATCTCGGCTCGCACTGGAACGACTTCGCCTTCTGGGCGCTGAAACTCCAAGCCCCTCTCACTGTCGAAGCATTCCACCCGGAGACCGCGCATCCCGAGATCGCTCCCGCCTCGCTCACCGTGGCCTATGAATACGGTGCCCGTGGTGGTATGCCACCTGTGAAATGCATGTGGTATCAAGGCGAGGACAAGCCCGCGATCTGGAAGGAGAACAAGATTCCGCAATGGCAGAACGGCGTGCTGTTCATCGGCAGCAAGGGCATGCTGCTGGCGGATTACAGCAAACATGTGCTGTTGCCTGAAAAGGATTTCGAAGGCTTCCAACGTCCGCCGCAAGTGTTCCCCAGTCCCGCCACCCATCACGCCGAGTGGCTCGATGCCTGCAAAGGTGGCCCGAAAGCATTGTCGAATTTCGATTACGCGGGTTGGCTCACCGAGGCGAACCATCTCGGCAATGTCGCCTATCGCGTCGGTCGCAAACTCCACTGGGACGCCGCCGCCATGCGCGACTGGTCCGTGCCCGAAGCCGACAAATTCATCACCCGCGAATACCGCAAAGGCTGGCGCTTGGTTTAACGGTAAGCGCTGGTAAATGTTCGGTGGAGCGCGGCTTTTAAGCCGCCTAAGCATCCTCCAACCCGGGTGCATGAAAACGTTTGTGACTATAGAGATAAGAAACTGTTTTCTATTTCTCAAAAGTATCCATTGCCATGTGATAACTTTCACATTTAGGCGGCTTGAAAGCCGCACTCCACCAGCGTCACCCCATTGACCAAACTCTTCACTCCCGGCACTCTCCGTTCCAACATCCACCGAGCAAACCCATGAGCGAAGTATCCGATCCTTTTCGCGAAGCCCGTCAGAAGGACGGCGTTTTGAAATGCCCCTTCCAAGGCGAGAACCTGCCCATGATCCTGCGCCATGCCGATGTCCGCAGCGCCGCGAAAGACTGGAAGACCTTCAGCTCAGATGCCCCCTTCCGCGTGCCGATCCCATCCGAGGAAGCCGTTCGCAAAGTACGTCAGCTCCCGCTGGAAGTGAACCCGCCGGAACACTCCGATTACCGCGCCATCGCCGAACCATTCTTCCAACGTCCTAAAGACCCCGCCTTCATCGCCCGTGTGGAAGCGATGATGAGCGAGTTGCTCACGCAAGCGCTGCAGAAAGATTCCTTCGAAGTCATCAAAGACTTCGCGCTCCCGCTCCAATCTCGCGCACTCACCTATCTCTTGAACGTGCCCGAATCCGAAGCGGATAAATGGATCGGCTGGGGCGTCCACGTATTCCGCGTGGCCGGTGGTGGCTTGACCAATGAAACCGGTTTGGACAAATACCTGCGCGAACAATTCGAACGCGCCACCGCGAATCCCGGCGACGATTTCTTCAGCGCCTTGACCAAAGCCACCTTCCAAGGCCGCCCGCTCACGCGCGAAGAAATGCTCGGCTTCGCAAACATCGCCTTCGCCGGTGGTCGCGATACCATCATCCACACCATCTCCTGTGCTCTTGGTTATCTTGCCGCCCATCCCGAAGCCCTCGCATACCTGCGCGCCGATCCCAGCCGCGTGACCCACGCGAGCGAGGAGTTCTTCCGTGTCTACATGCCCCTCACACACATCGGCCGCGTTTGCCCTGAGGAAACGAATGTGAAAGGCGTCACCGTGCCTCCGAATGGCCGCGTCGCTCTTTGTTGGGCTTCGGCAAACTTCGATGAAGCCGCCTTTGATAAACCGCATGAGATCCGCTTGGATCGTAAGCCCAACCCACACCTGACCTTCGGCTTCGGTGAACACCTCTGCCTCGGCGCACCGCACGCCCGCTTGATCCTGCGCACACTCCTTCGTCTCTGCGCGCAAAAACTGGACCGCATCACCATCCTCTGCGCCAAAGAACGCGTAGAACACGAACCCGCCTACGACCGCACACTCGGCTACGACTCACTAACCGTAAAATTAACACCGAGAGCAGATGTGTGAAGTTTGAGGCACATGCGAGCCCAGCGTGTTCTTCTCCCTCTCCTCTCAATGAGGAGAGGGCCGGGGTGAGGAGTGAGTCGTATCACGAAACTTTCGAACCATCTTTGGTTCAATAATGCATCATCACCTTCACGCCCGCTTCAAAATCTCCTTCACCACGCGGCACGGCTTGTTATCAGTGATCTTCTGCTCCTGCCCATTGCTGTGGAAGATCATCTTCTGATGATCCAATCCGAAAAGATGGAGCAGGGTGGCGTGATAATCCTGCGGGCTGACCTTATCCACGACCGCCTTGTGCCCAAACTCATCCGTGGCTCCGTAAACAGTACCACCTTTGATGCCACCGCCCGCCAGCCACGTAGAGAATCCTTGGCCGTTGTGATCGCGCCCCGCCTTATCTGCCGCACCGTGATTCTCAGTCACCGGCAGACGCCCGATCTCACCACCCCAATGCACAATGGTCGTGTCGAGCAACCCACGCGCCTTCAAATCCTTCACCAGCGCCACCGATGGCTGGTCCGTCTTCTGGCAGCACGAGACGAGATTCTTCTGGATGCTCTCGTGATTATCCCAGATCTGTCCCGCGATGAAGAGCTGCACAAAACGCACGCCACGTTCGATCAATCGCCGTGCCAGCAAACACCGCGTGCCATACTCCCGCGTCACAGGGTTATCCAGGCCATAAAGCTTTTTGGTTGCCGCACTTTCGCCTGAAAAATCGAGTGCTTCCTTAGCCGCTGTCTGCATCCGCGCCGCCAGTTCATAACTCGCGATACGTGCTTCCAGATCCGCTTCACCCGGATGCTTCTTCAGATGCAACCGGTTGAGGTTCTCGAGGAATGCCAGATTCTGATCCTGCAACGAACCCTTCAACTCCGCTGGTGGATCTAAATTCAAGATGCGCGGCTCCGTCGGACGCACCACCGTGCCTTGATAGATCGGTGGCATCCAGCCATTGGACCAGTTGCGCACGCCATCCACCGGCAAGCCACCCGGATCAGTCAGCACCAGATACGCAGGCAAATCTTGGCTCACCGAGCCCAAACCATACGTGAGCCACGAACCCAACGCCGGCCGCCCCGGCTGCGCACGACCCGTATTCATCGACCAGATGGAAGGCTCGTGCCCATTGATGTCCGTGTGCATGGACCGGATCACGCACGCATCATCCACGATCTCCGAAAAATGCGGCAGCAACTCCGAAACCTCCGTGCCGCTTTGCCCGCATTTCTTGAACTGCCACGGACTGCCCAGCAATTTCTTGCTCGCGCGATTCACGAAGCTGAACGTCACCTCACCCGAATAATCTTCACCGCTGCGCTTCGTCAGTTCCGGCTTCGGATCGAGCAAGTCCATGTGACTTGGCCCTCCATGCATGAACAGCGAGATCATCGCCTTCGCCTGCGGCGGAAAATCTGGCTGACGCGGTTTCAGGTCGAAGCTCGCACGATTGCCGATGACCTTTTCCGGCGCGCCGAGCAGACGTTCCTGCTGCATCATCCACGCCAGCGCGACCCCACCGATGCCCATGGCGTTCCGGGCCAGAAAACGACGGCGGCTGTATTGCTCAAATGGGTTCATGACTTTAGTCGATATACAGGAATTCATTCGCGCTCAGCAACGCCTGGCAAAGACTCGTTAAAGCGCGCCGCTCTGCCTGTGCCGGTTGAAATGGTCCGGCGAAATCCGCCTGCGCTGACCACTCCCGTGCCGCTTTATTTGGATTCAAAAGTTCAATCGTAGGCGCCCAGTTGAACGAATCGGAATTTTCATCCCGCTGACAATCCACACCAAAGTCCAAGACGTCGCCGCGTTTCACCTCGATGCGCGCCACCGTTGTCTCCGTATGACGGTTATGCGCGATCCATTCACCTTGCGGCCCCAGGCGACTGTGCAAGACCCACGCCCGCACACCATCGCCTGCTGCTGAACTATGTCCCAAACCGCCGCTGACCATGATAGTTCCATCCACTGGCGAAACCCACCGCCGCACCGGCGAGAACACAGCCGTCCCCGGATGACCGCCACCTGAGTTCAGAAACGCCCAGCCGATCTTTTCATCCGGCAATTTCTTCCCGCCTTGCCACGCATTTCCAGTCCATTGCGTGAAAGGTGTGAAATTCTTTAACACGCGGTTCGTCGCATCATAAGCACCATACCCATACTGCCACGGATGATCCTCCACATTGCGCCGCTCCACTTCCGCCGCCTGGCCCGTGAGCAAGCCGCTCGCCATCTGCTTCTCCTCCGCCGAGGGACTGCGCCCAAATGCGATCCGCCACGCTTGCTCGATCTGCTTCACCGGATCATTCCCCGCTTCCCGCTTAAGCCGATCGACGAACAAACCCGCCTGCTTGAGAATGAAGTCGCTGTTCATCAGCATCAGCGATTGCGGTGCCACCGTGGAAGAATTACGCCGCTCGCAGTTTACCACCATCACTGGCGCATCGAACACATTCAGCATCGCCAACGGGCGGCTCCGTCGCACCTGGATATACACACTGCGCCGATATTCCTCATCGCCGATGGCGATATCCTTGCCCGGCGTATTCGATTCCGCCTTGCTATCGATACCTACCACGATTTGCCCCACCGCATCTTCTTTCACCGGCACCGGTGCGCCGAACATCTTGGGGTTCAAGACACCGCTCGCAGCCAGCACGCTGTCTCGCAATGCTTCCGCATCCAATCGCATCACCGGCTTGCGCCAATACAGCCGGTTATCCGGATCGATCACCGCCTTCTTCGCATCACGCGCTGAAGATTGCCGATACGCCGTGGAAGTCATGATCGTCCGGTGCAACCACTTCACGCTCCAATTCTGTTTGCGGAACTCCGCCGCCAGCCAATCAAGCAGTTCCGGATGCGATGGCTTCTCGCCTGTGAACCCAAAGTCCGCCGGTGTGTTCACCAGTCCGCGACCGAAGTGATGCAGCCAGACACGATTCACGAATACGCGCGCAACGAGTGGGTGCTGATCACTGGTCAGCCATTGCGCATAAGCGAGCCTTCGGCCTGTCGTCGGTAACGCCGCATTCTTCTCGGGAATTTCCGTGTAGCCAGTTGCAGGACGAAGGATGCCCAGCTCCCCGGGCTTGATCGCCTGCTTCGGCTGCGCGTGTTCTCCGCGATGGAACAGATACGTCACCGGAATCTTTCCCGGCACTTCCGTCATCGGCTGGATGAAATCCTCCACCGGCTTCTTCGCGCGAATCGCTGCGATCTTCGGCTCGTACGCTTTGATCTCATCCGCCGCCTTCTGGTTGTATTGATAGAGTACACCCGGCGAGATATTCACGCTGGGATTGCTCTTGAGCAGTTGCTTCTGCTCCTCCGTGCGCTTGGCCGCAGGCGTATCGATTGCGGCACGCAACTCTTTCCGTTTCTCTTCCGGGAATTTCTCCAACTCTTTTACCAACGCCTCTTCGATATAAGTCTTCTGCTTCGCATCGCGCTCCGTCACAAGTGCCTGCGCCTCTTTCTCCACCTCCGCCGCCTTTGCCTTGTCTTCAGCAGTGTAGAGAGACACGAGACGCTGGTTCGGATTGCGCCACTGCTTCCAATCGTAACCCGGCTCGAAGATTGCCCGCATCCGGTAGTAATCCTCCTGCGTCACCGGATCATAGCGATGATCGTGGCATTGCGCGCATCCCACTGAGAGACCGAGTACAGACGTAGACACAATTTTGATCGTATCCGTGATCACCTGATTCCGTGCCAAGTCCTGATCAATGCCACCTGTCGCCGTGCCGTCCGCACCCATGCGTAGAAAACCAGTAGCGATGAGCTTGTCCAATTTGTCCGGCGCGAAATTCGGATAAGGCGTCCCGGCCAGTTCATCACCTGCCAGTTGCTCCATCAGGAATTGACTGAACGGCTTGTCCTCGTTGAAAGAACGGATGACATAGTCACGATACTTGTAAGCATACGGCCGCACCGTATCCACATCCGTGTAACCATCGGAATCCGCATACCCCGCGATATCCAGCCAGTGCCGTCCCCAACGCTCCCCGTAATGCTTCGATTCAAGCAAGCTCTCGATTAACTTTTCATAAGCATCCGGTGCCGTATCATTCACGAACTTCTCCACCTCTTCCGGCGATGGCGGCAAACCAGTGAGATCCAGATAAGCGCGACGTATCAGCGAAAGCTTGCTGGCATCCGGCGAGAAACTCAGCTTTCGCTCCTTTTGTGCAGCTACCAGAAACGCATCTACCGGCGTCCGAGCACGATCACGCGTTTTGGTTTCAGGTACCGGTGCCTGTTGAATCGGTTTGAAGGACCAGTGTGCACGTTCCCGGTCGGTGATTTCCATCGTGCCAACGGGCAGGGAAGCAGGCTCCTCACGCTCCACCTTGGCACCACTCGCGATCCATTGCTCGATGATCGCGATCTCGGCCGGGGTGAGCTTTTTATCCCGCGGCGGCATCTCACCCGCACGGATCAACTCCACCAGATGACTTTTCGCCGGTTGATTGAGGACGATACCCGGACCCGATTCACCACCTTGCAGTAATGTGCGACGCAAACGCAGATCGATACCACCCTTCAGTTTCTCCCCCTCACCATGACACTCGAAACATTGAGCCTTCAGAATAGGCCGCACGTCCTTCTCAAATGTCAGCGCGCCCTTTGCCGGCTTCTGCGCAGTCGCCGCAGACACATCTGGCACCGCCAAAGCCCATAAAAAGGCGCTGGCAGCCGAGACGCTCAATGCGCGACGCAACAAGACAGGGGACATGGCTGGTAATTTAGCCTTACGTTGCGAGCGTTGGAAAGCGTCAATCATGCTGATTTCGGTCAATTTGGACGAACGCAGTTTCTGCTCTATTCGCCTTCATTGCCGCTTTCCTTTTTCTCTGAATGACGGCACAAAGATTGAAATCCTGTCGCATGAAAAAACTGTTTCTCGCATTGGCGCTATTCTCCTTGGCCTTCCACACTGAGGCTGCGGATAAGAAAATCATCTTCATCGCGGGTAAGATCAGCCACGGTCCGCTCGCTCATGAACATCGCGCTGGCTCCTTGCTCCTGCAAAAATGCCTGGCAAACACGCCCGGCATCACCACCGTGGTTTACAGCAATGGCTGGCCTTCAAAAGTGGAAGGGGACAGGACCGTAGACGACCACTCCGCACTCGAAGGCGCCTCGGGCATCGTGATTTACAGCGATGGCGGTGGTGGTCATCCCGTGATGCCCGGCGACCGCCTGCAAGTCCTCGGCAAACTCATGGATAAGGGCGCGGGGCTAGCCTGCATTCATTACGCCGTGGAACCTACATTGCAGAAAGGTCAAAAGGAATTCCTCGAATGGATCGGTGGCGCGTTCGAGGTCAACTGGTCCGTGAACCCGCACTGGGATGGCGATTTCAAAACCTTTCCAAAGCATTCGATTGCCAACGGTGTGAACCCCTTCAAAACGAATGACGAATGGTATTTTCACATGCGCTTCACGGAAGGCATGAAAGGCGTCACGCCCATCCTCTCCGCCATCCCGCCGGAAAGCACTATGAGCCGTCCCGATGGTCATCACAGCGGTAATCCAGACGTGCGTAAAGCCGTGGCAAACAAAGAACCGCAACACGTCGCTTGGGCTTATGAACGTCCGAATGGTGGACGCGGCTTCGGCTTCACCGGCGGCCACAACCACCTCGGCTGGAAAAACGATGACCAACGCAAGCTCGTGTTGAATGCGATCCTGTGGGTATCCAAAGTGAGCGTGCCGAAAGACGGCGTGGAATCCAAAGTGACAGATGAAGAGCTGATGCAAAACCTCGATCCGAAAACGCCGAAGAAACCTGCTGCGGCACCAGTTGAGAAGAAGTAATTTTTACGCTACAAAACAAAAAGCCCGTTGCTCTCACAAGCAACGGGCTTTTTCGTGGATACTTAAAAACTTACTTCGCCGCCGGAGCCGCCGGTTTCACTAAACCGATCGCACCTTGGCTGATACGCGCACCGGCATTGCCTACCGGCTGGCCGCCATCATCTTCCTTCGCGTGGATGATCACCGCACGCCCCACGATTGGATTCTTCAGACCCGCGATAGAGATGTTGTCCACTTCGAGTTCCAGCGTGGCATTGCCCTTGGCATCCGCCTGCAAGTTACCCAAGTCACCCGCGTGACGTTGTGCTGCGTGCGGATGCGCATGAGGATGACCTTCCGGATTGTAGTGACCGCCCGTTGCCATGCCGTCCTTGGAGCTCACATCCCCCGCTTCATGGATGTGGATGGCGTGCTTTTGATTCGGGTTCAATCCTTCGATCGTCGCCACGATCTTCACCTTGTTGCCCGTCTGGGTAAATTTCACGGTGCCCTTGGCCTTGTTGCCATCGGTCGGATTCATCGTCGCCACCGCTTGCGTGATATTCGCGAAGGCATTGGCATGAGCCGCAGCAGCGCCATGGCCATGATCATCCGTGGTGGAGCAGCCAGTCACAAACGCAGCCAAGGGCAGCGCCAAAAGAGAAACAGCAATTTTCGGAACTTTCATAATTCAGGTATGCGTAAATGGATAACACGCTTTTTGCACGAAGCAAACCCTTTGCCCGAAACAAAATGCGAGTGCGTGCAAACTGCTTCTATTTCTTCTCGCCCATCTTTTTTTCCCACTTCTTCTGCTTCATGCCCGCTTCACGCAGGAAGGGGGCAAGGGAGGCCATGTTCAAGATGCCTTCCAGCATTTTGTTCCACGGCGATTTCAGCGGGCGCGCGAAGTCCACGAAGAGCACCACGCGATAACCATCCGTGTCATTCCACACCTCGTGGTTATACGTGTCGTCAAAGATCAGCGTCTTGCCCTCCGTCCAGTTATAGATGTCATTGCCGATGCGGATACGCACCTGCTCGCGCGGTTCCGGCACTAGCAGGGCGAGGTGCAGGCGCAACACACCATTAAACGCACCACGATGTGCCGGGATATGTTTCTTCGGTGATAGGATGGAGAAGAACGCCGTCTTCACGCCGGGAATCTTCTGCAGCACCTTCATCGTCTCCGGACAACGCTTCGCGTTCTCCGAGCAATCCATGCCGATGCCCATGAGGAAAAACGTCTTCCACTGGTCATCTGTTTGGATGAGCGAGACTTCCTTGAGAATGTCTTGAAAACTCGGCATCTGGTCGCGGAACTTCATCACCTGATCGAGTTCGGCGCGCACCAGTTTCCAATCCGCTTCCACCTCCGCCGCCCACGGGAACGTCTTGCTGTCATAGACATGCAGATCGGGATGGACGGACACACCGGCGACCCGCCGTTCCAACCAGTCAAACACCTTGCGCCCCACCTTGCTGGTCCAATTCTTCGGTGGGTTAAGCCGGATGGTGCGGTCATGAAAATTCATCGCCGTTTTGGCGACAGGTGTGCTGGCAGTCAAAGTCTGGTCCATAGTAGTCGTTCTGTCCCTGTCCAACCCTTTCTTGGGGTGCAAAAGAATACACACCGCACTTGGGCTGCTTTGGCAATCCCAAAGTCATCCGATTGTAACACAGGTTTTCGGTCTTGCCGAAGATTTTTGCTTTTTGCCGACGGATAGGCAGATCAATCAGACCTTGTAAACGGCCCGCGCATTGCCGCCCATGACAGCGGTGAGAGCTTTTTGGCCCTTGGTAATAAAATAATCGTGGACGATTTGTTGCACGGTTGCCAACGAGGCAAACCTCTCGCTCACTGGCCAATTGCTTCCATAGATCAACTTGTCGCTGCCAAACGCCTGCCACATCGCATCAAGTTGCGGCTTGTAAAAGGCGGCATCCGCGGGTGCTTTGCCATCCTTCATGCCGGTGCCTTCCACCAAACCGGAAATCTTTGCATGGATATGCTTCACCTTGCCGCAAGCTTCCATGTTCTTCTGCCATGTCGCATCCACAGTCTTGCCATCGATACGGATGTTCGAGAGGTGATTGATGACGATGCGCAGCGTAGGCAGCTTGCGCGCGATCTCAGCGATCGCTGGCAACGTATCAGGCGGACCATTCACATCCATTTCCAGATCGGCATCCGCCAGTCGTTTCAGATCGGCGATGAAAGCGTCGTTTTGTAGGTTCTCAGCCAAGACGCGTCCGTTCACACGGATGCCGCGAAACTTTTTATCCGCAACAAAACGTTTCAGGTTCTTTGCGAAATCGGGATCAGTGGGTTTCAGATTGCCTGAAAGACCGATGATGAATTTGTCGTCCTTGGCTAAATCCAAAATGAACTGGTTGTCCTCGGCCCAGGCGCTGGCTTCTACCACGACTGTGGCCGTGACAGGCTGCGCGACTTTCTGTGCGCGGTAATCCGCTGGCATCACTTTGCGATATAGCAAGGCATCGTTCTTCGGCGGCCATGGAACGCCTTGCGGGCGTGTGGGGTCATAGAAATGCGTATGGGTATCGATGATCTCCAGCGGCTTATCCGCAGCGAACAGTGGGGAAGCTGTGTTCAGTGCGACAGCGGCAACGGCTGTGCTGGCCAGAAACTCGCGACGATTCATCTGCATGGCATCTAGTGAATAGGGTTTGCTGCGAAGTGTTGTGCCAGTTCACTGGACCGACGGCAACGCCCAATCTATCTGCCTGAATGCGCTGGAGCTAATTTTCTCCGCGAGCCTTTTTCATCATCATAGCGCACGCGCGAGCGATACCACTTCATGAGCGAGGTGACAGAGATGCCATGTACGACGACGGAGGTGGCGATACACCACAACGTCACTGAAAGCAGATTGCTGGCGATCTCTGCCGGGACTTCTTTGCGAATGATGAAGAACAGATAAAACAGCGAACCGATGCCGCGTATGCCGAACCAGGAAAGCATGAGCCGTTGTTCTCTTTCTACACGACAGCCCAATAAGCCCAACCAAACAGACAGCGGACGCACAACGAGCAGCAGAAAGGGAACGAAGAGCAGATGATTCAGATCAAGGAATGCTGGTGCGAGCATCAGACCTACGATGAGTACAAGGGCGACTTCGAGTATGCGCTCGATCTGTTCATTGAATCCCAACACGGCCTCAGCGAGGTAAGCGGCACTTTTCTTTGGATGAGTGGCGATTTCTTCCTTCTTCCCCAGCGCAGCGATAGCGACGACATCTGGCGGCTCATCACCTGTGTGCTTGCGCTCTACGTGACGCAGGGCCAAGCCAGCCGCGAACACAGCAAGGAATCCATACGTATGCGCTAACAACGCCAATCCATAGGAAAGCCCGATCAAGCCCAACGTGAGAAATTCATCCAACCCAAAACTCTCGCGATGCTTTTGGCGGAAATACAGAACAAGCTGGCCAACGCCTGCTCCTAAAATTGCTCCAATGCCCAGCCCCCCGATCACCGACCAAAGCACATCGACGGCTATCCACTTCCAGCCGCCATCGCCGAGTTCATGCAGGCCGAGCAATCCAAGACCAAGCATGACAAAGGGAAACGCAGTGCCGTCATTCAAGCTTGCTTCGCCCGTCAGGCTGAAGCGAAGGCGGTCACGATCGGCGGCGCTCTCCAATTGAACTTCCGAGGCGAGCACAGGATCAGTCGGAGCCAGGATGGCACCGAGCAAGACGGCAGCGCCCAAAGGCAAACCCAACCACCACACGCCCGCCATGGTGACCATGCCTACAGTCAGCACCATGGAGAGGAAGGCGAGGCGGAGAGGGACGCTCCATTCTTTGAAGCGCAATGGCACGCGCAGCTTCAATCCCGCAGTGAAGAGAGAAACAAGGACACCAAACTCGGCCACGCGCTCCAGCCAGCCAACGTCCTCAAAAGGATCGACCTTCGCCACGCCAGCCACCATCGGGCCAAGTAAGATACCCACACCCAGATAGAGCATGGTGGTGGTGAGCGGCAGACGCTTCACCACGGAACTGACCAGAGCGATCGCCACCAGCAGTGCACCCATCACCAGATACCATAGCTCGAATTTCATGCCGCCGGGTCCGGTATGGAACCCGCCATGCTAGGGTAATCCCGGTTTGCTACAGGAGCCAATGGAGTAGAATACTACGCGCCCGTCTGTTTCCGCATGATGAGCAGTTCAGGGCAAGCGCTCCAGCCGAGGTGTTTCCAGAAACTTTGCCCGGCAACATTGTTCGCATAGACGAAGATGCTGCAACGTTTGATGCCCTGTGCCTTTAATGCTTTCAGACAAGTTTCCACCAATTGGCGCCCCAGTCCTTGACCCCGGTAATCTTTCGCCACGGCCAGATGATGCAGGTAACCGCGCCGTCCATCCGTGCCTCCCAGCATCGCACCGATGATATTTCCTGATTCATCGAGGACAACAAAACTCAGACCGTCATTCCGGACAAGAAAGCGTGAAATATTCTCCCGTGAATCCATCTCATTCAACCCCACGCCCTCGGTGCTCTGCCAGAGAGCCAGCACGGCGTCGAAGTCGTCCATGGTCATGACGCGGATGGTGGGTTTCATAAGGGCGGTTATAATTTCAGGCGCGCTTTCCACTAGTGAACATTTCTGTTTCCCAGTAGTCCAATAGTTCGCCAAAACGAAAAAGAGATTAAAGATTTATGAACGCGATGCACGAAATCGATTATCGGATTTACGGAGATGACATGCAGTTTGTGGAGGTGGAGCTGGACCCGCAGGAAGCCGTGGTGGCTGAAGCGGGCGGCATGATGTACATGGAGGACGGCATCGCCATGGAAACCATCTTCGGTGATGGCTCGCAGCAGAATAAAGGGTTCCTGGGCTCCTTGCTGGGCGCAGGCAAGCGTCTGCTCACGGGCGAATCGCTCTTCATGACGGTTTTCCAGAATCAAGGGCAGGGGAAGAAGAAGATGGCCTTCGGTGCGCCTTATCCCGGCAAGATCATGCCGGTGAAGCTGAGCGAAGTGGGTGGTGAACTCATCAGCCAGAAGGATTCCTTTCTCTGTGCGGCGAAGGGCGTGAGCGTGGGCATCGCTTTCAACAAGAAGATCGGCACCGGCCTGTTCGGTGGTGAAGGCTTCATCATGCAGCGCTTGCAGGGTGATGGCTGGGCCTTCATCCATGCGGGTGGCACGCTCTATCAACGTGATCTGAAGCCGGGCGAAACCTTGCGCGTGGACACCGGTTGTGTCGTGGCCTTCCAGCCGACGGTAGATTTCGACATCCAGTTCGTTGGCGGCGTGAAAACGGCGTTCTTCGGCGGGGAAGGGCTGTTCTTTGCCACACTGCAGGGGCCAGGCCGTGTGTGGTTGCAATCGTTGCCGTTCAGCCGCTTGGCGGACCGCATCATCGCCTCGGCACCGCGTGCGGGTGGACGTGGCGTGGGCGAGGGGTCCGTGCTCGGTGGTCTGGGTGGGTTGCTGGATGGGGATAACTAGGTCAATTCAGGAAAGCAAAACGGCCGGTGCGTTTTTCAGCGCACAGGCCGTCTGCTTTTTTAAAAAGCGATGATTGTTACTTCCCTTTCAACTGCGCCGCCTGCCAGCCTTTCTTCCATTGTTCGGTGAGTTCGCCGACGAGTTTGGCGTTCTTCGGTTCGTTGGCGATGTTCACGGTGGCGAGCGGGTCAGTCTGGAGGTCGTAAAGTTCCACGGCATCGAGCTTGGAGTGGTCCTGGCGGCCTACCCAGCGGGTGAAGCGGTAACGGTCCGTGCGCATGGAGTAACCCATGAGCTGCTGGCCGGATACCGCGCGCGGATACTGGCTGAAGGCGGCGGGTTTCCATTTTTGGTTCGGGTCTTTGATGAGCGGGGCGAAGCTGGTGCCTTCGAGATGTTTGGGCAAGGGCAGGCCACACAGCTCGGCGAGCGAGGGATAGATGTCCACGAATTCCACGAGTGCCTTGGTCCTCTGGCCGGCGGATTTCTGGCCGGGGACGGAGATGAGGAGCGGGGCGTTCGTGTCCAGTTCCACGTTGGAGTGTTTGCACCAGGCATCGTATTCGCCCAGTTTCCAGCCGTGATCACCCCAGAGGACGATGATGGTGTCATCACGCAGGCCAAGGCGTTCGAGTTCTGCAATGACTTTGCCCACCTGGGCGTCCATGTAACTGATGGAAGCGTAGTATCCGTGCTTCAACTGGCGGGCGAGGTCATCGGGCACGTGGCCGTTCGGGATGCCGTCGTAAGCGCGCATCTCGCCGCCGGGTTGCACGGCGTAGTCGGGTGCGCCCTTGGGCCTGGTGGTCACCTTGGCCAGCTCGATCTGCTTGGGGTCATACAGGTCCCAATACTTCTTGGGGGCGACGAAGGGGAGGTGCGGACGGATGAAGCCGACGCCGAGCCAGAAGGGTTCTTTCTTGTCCTTCAATTCGCGCAAAGCGGCCACGGCCATGTCGGCGAGCGCGCCATCGTGGAAGGTGTTGTCCGGGACATCGGCGGCTTCAAAGGCCGGACCGCGCGCGGAGCGGCTGGCGGCTTTGCCTTTCTTGCCCGCCTTTTTGGCCTCGGCGGCTTTACGCGCGACCATGTCTATGTTTTCCTGCAAGCCGTAACCTTTGGCTTTTGGGTTCGTCCAGGGTGTGGACCATGAAGGGGCGTCATCGAAGCCCCCGTGGTAGAGCTTGCCCATGCCTTGCACGAAGTAGCCGTTGTTCTTGAAGTGTTGCGGCAGGGTGATGGTATCGGGGATGGCTTTGCGGAAATGGGTCTCGAGGTCCCAGACCTTGGTGGTGTCCGGGCGCGTGCCAGTGAGGAGGCTGGAGCGGGACGGTGAGCAAACGGCTTGCTGGCAGTAGGCGCGTTGGAAGGTAATTCCCTTGGCGGCGAGGGCATCGAGGTTCGGGCTCTTCACGATCTTGCTGTCATACGCGCCGAACTCCGGGCGCAGATCATCGACGGCGAAGAAGAGGACATTGTATTTTTTGGCTTCAGCCCCATGCGTCTGGAGGGAAAAGCTGAAGGCGCAAACGACGGCGATGCCGAGTGCCAGGAGGGATTTCATGCCGGGAGAGTAGCGGAATGGCCGGGCAAGGGGAAGAGTACAGTATGAGGGAGGAGCAAGGAGCGATTTGTGATGTGAACGAGCGGGCCTGGTCCTATTTTCCGAACTCATTGATTATTTGAGGGTTAGTTCCGGTGGGGGAATGGCTGGTTTTTCTTTAAAATTTTCCTGCGCTGGACGTCACGCGTGGGGGTGTTACACTGTTTCCTGATATGTCGACGCAAGCTCCAGCAGCTCCCGCGAAAATAAACCTGCGACGCCCCGATGTGATGGAGGCCGTTCAAGCGCAGGTCATCACGCATTACCGTAGTGAATTGGTGGACCGCATCCGCGCCAATGGCGGCGTGCTGTCCGCTCCCGGCAAGCTGACCATCAAGCTGGCGAAGGAGTTCGGCTTTTGTTACGGCGTGGAGCGCGCGATCGATCTGGCCTATGCGGCGCGCAAGGTTTTCCCGGAGCCGAAGAACATCTATTTGCTGGGCGAGATCATCCATAACCCGGAGGTGAACGACCAGATCCGGAACATGGGCATCAAGTCCATCTCGCCGCATCCGACGGATGAGGATCTGGCCTTACTCTCAGCGGAAGATGTGGTGATCATCCCGGCGTTCGGCACGGAAGTGGTGACACGGAACAAGATCATCGCGAAGGGCTGCCAGATCGTGGACACGACCTGCGGTGACGTGATGAGCGTGTGGAAGCGCGTGCGGCAGTATTCGAAGGAAGCCGTGACGAGCATCATCCATGGCAAGGCGAAGCACGAGGAGACGAAGGCGACGACCTCCCAGGCGACGGCTTACGGCACGGGGCATTACCTAGTGGTGTTCACGCTGGAGGAGACGGATTACGTCTGCAACTACATCCTCAATGGCGGCAGCAAGGAAGAGTTTCTGGAGAAGTTCAAGGGCGCGTATTCACCGGGGTTCAATCCGGAAGAGCATTTGAAGACGGTGGGTGTGGCGAACCAGACGACGATGCTCCGTGGTGAGACGGAAGAGGTGCAGCGTCGCATCCGCGCGGCCATCGAGAAGAAGTATGGCACGAACAATCTCGGCCAGCATTTCCGGTTCTTCGATACCATTTGTGGTGCTACGCAGGATCGCCAAGATGCGTTGCAGCGCATGTTGAAGGAGCAGATGAATTTGCTCATCGTGGTGGGCGGTTACAATTCCTCGAACACGTCGCATCTGGCAGAGATGGGTGAGAAGGTGTTGCCGACGTATTTCATCAAGAATGCGGCGAAGATGGAATCGACTGCGCTCATCAGCCATTGGGACCAGCACATCAACAAGGAAGTGGAGACGAAGAACTGGCTGCCGGATGGCGAGATCACGGTGGGCATCACGGCCGGTGCTTCGTGCCCGAACAACTTGATCGAGGACACGATCCGCCGTCTGTGCGAGTTCAAGGGGGTGTCCGTGCAGCAGTTGTTGGCGCCTTAGGATTCGTTCTGAATTGTCATGAGTATGACTTCAGCAGTTTTCTCCCTCGCCCCTCGCAGGGGAGAGGGCCGGAGTGAGGGGTGCCTGCTTGGTGATGCATTTACTCTCTCGAAGCTGGCACCCCTCATCCTCAATCCTTCTCCCCTCCGAGGGGAGAAGGAGGATTGCGCTTCGGCGGTTTGTGAGCGATGGGTTTTTCAACCGCAGAATAGCATTTAGGGGATATTATGGCTTGCAGCCTTCAGGATCTGGAAAAGCGCGAGAAACTGGTGCTGGCACCTTACGCGCAATTCTCTGCTGACAGCCGCGGGCGCAAGTATAAGGAATCTCCGCCGGAGTATCGCACACAGTATCAGCGGGATCGCGATCGTGTGATCCATTCGCGCGCGTTTCGTCGTCTCGAATACAAGACGCAGGTTTTTCTGAATGGGCAGGGGGATCATTATCGTACGCGGCTGACGCATACGATGGAAGTGGCGGCGATCAGCCGGAACATCGCGCGGGCGTTGCGCATCAATGAAGACCTCGCGGAGACCATCGCGCTGGCGCATGACCTGGGGCATTCACCGTTCGGGCATAAGGGTGAGGATGCGCTGAACCGCTTGATGAAAGATCACGGCGGGTTTGAGCATAATCGGCACAGTTTGCGCATCGTGGAGGAGCTGGAGCAGAAGTATCCGGGTTTTCCAGGGCTGAATCTTTCGTGGGAGGTGCGGGAGGGATTGGTGAAGCACTACACGAGCTACGATCATCCGAGCAAACGCAAGGGGTTCGACGCGAAGTCGTCCTCACTGGAGGCGCAGGTGGCGAATCTGGCGGATGAGATCACGTATTACAGCCATGACCTGGATGACGGGCTGGAGGCGTGTCTGCTGGATGACAAGAAGCTGAAGAAGGAAGTGCGCATCTGGGCGCAAGCCGCGAAGGAAGTGCACAAGCTTTACGGCGATCTGGATGATGAACGGCAGCGCTATTTCACAATCCGTTGCATCATCGATGGGCAGGTGCGGGATGTGGTGACGACGACGGAGAAACTGATCGCGGAAGCGGGTGTGAAGTCAGCGGATGAGGTGCGATTGCAGGAGCACGCGCTGGTGAGTTACAGCGACAAGCGACGGGCGCTGAACATCGAGTTGCGCGAGTATCTTTACGAGAATCTTTATTACAATCCGGTGGTGCATGGACCGAACCTGCGGGCGGTGAAGATGTTGGAGGACATGTTCCATCATTACTTGAAGAACCACGACCAGATCGGTGCGCAGGCGCGCAAGCGGGCACGGAAATTGGGGTGGCACCGGACGGTGTGTGACTACCTGGCGGGGATGACGGATAGGTATGTGCAGATCGAGCACGCGCGGGTGTTTGGATCGCAGGGGGTGTTTGGGGCGATCAAAGGGTGAGTGTGGAAAAAGGGAAATGGCCGCAAAAAAGCGCAAAAGGCGCAAAAAGGGGAGTTTTCAGCCGAATGGGGTCAAACGAATGAAAGAAGGTTTTTGAACAGGGAACAGAGGAAAGCGTCCAGTGTCCGATTATCTCACAGCAGGTAAGATGAACGTCTCGGCGAAAATCCAGATGGAGAGCAGCGAGAGCAGGGCGCAGGTCTGGCTGAACGGATGTCCGGTCTTCACTCCGCTGGTGGCCAGCAGCAGGCCGATACCCAACCAACCGACGAAGTAGAGCAGGAAAATCAGTAGAATAGGGATTTCAAGGAAGTTCACTTTCAGCCGTGCAAGCAAAGTAAGGACGCCGAAGATGCTGTAAAGCCATATGAGGGAGATGAGTCCGTGCCAGGGCTGGTATCTTTTAAGGTGGTTCATGGTTGGCGGATCAGTCACAGATCAACGACTTAGGTTAGCGGATGATGCGTGCGATAGTCGGTGAGGGCAAGTTGCAGCGCTGTGGAAAGATCATCAGTGTCCTGACGCCGTGCATAGTTCGTGCGATGATGAGTGATCAGAACGGTGCATCTCTTGCTCGTGCGTTCACCATCCCATTTGATTATGACCACGGCGCCTTCGGCTGAGATTGCTTCGATAGAGGGAATATGTAGGTCAATCATGGTGTTTGTTTATCTGCGATTCACTCAATGCTTGGGAAAATTGGAGAATGAGCCGCCCCTACAGGGCTTGCTCTTTGAGGGGCAATTACCTGGGGCTGCGCCCGCTGGGGGCGGGCTTACCCCAGGCTGTAATCGGGCGGGCCTTTGGCCCTGAAAATGGATGACAATGGTGTTTTCCAGGTGGCTGCGTTAGATTCAGGTGGTTCTTTCGTTGCTATACCAGTAAACCTGTTTATGACCTTTTGATTCAAAGTCTGCGACTAGTGCTCTAGCCCGGTCTTCGGTGAGGTTGGCTTCGATCAAATATTTGACGCCGGAGTCGTCTTGTCGCCAGACGGCCCAACTTGGAAAGTCATGGCCGCAGACCACTGCCCACCAGCCGAATTCATCGTGGCCCCAACGCACGCCCATTCGGGAAGCGATAGTTCGCAATAATTCCATCTCGGATGCTTCTGGGCCGGCATCAAGCAGTTCGGCGGTAACCAGCTCACCGTGACTGTTCTTGATGGTGATGGGCAAGATTCCCACCGGGCAACTTGGTCCGCCGGGTTCTCCTTTTCGGTGATAGGTCTTTGCGGGGTTCATGGGAGAGGTTGTTAATCGTTACGGTTTAAAAATAGAAGCCAATGTGTTTTGAGTTTCTATCGTCCCTGACGGGACTTGGGCGGTGTTCTTGTTTTTCCCAGCGATGAATCGCTGGGCTATTTTCTTTTGCCCTACGGGCTGGGAGCGAGGGGCTAGTCATAGGGTTGGCGTCCTTCGATGTGGACTTTGTAGTTCTGGGTGGAAGGGGTGGCGCGGAGGTGGAGTATCCACGGGTGTTTTGGGTTGAGAGCTGAATCTGCTTTTACGGAGGTGCCGTTGGTGGAGAGGATGGTTTGCGGGGTGGTGCCGAGAGCGGTGGCGAATTGGTGGAGTTGTGACTCGGTCTGGATAAGTTCGGCAGTGAAGTGATCGCCTTGGATGGCATCGGCGGGTTGAGTGAAGGAGGTCAGGCTTTGGTATTCTGGGATGCCGGTGGAGAGGTCGGTGAACCGGGAGCGGAAGCGGGATTCGGGAGTGGTGGAGCGGAGCAGAGTGAAGGCGATGAAGACGAGCAGTAGCAGCGGAAGGGCGATGAGTGCGGTTTTTTTCACTCGGGTCATGGTTTTGGAAAAAGTCTGCGAATGGGGTGCCTCTACAGGGCTTGGTGTTGAATGTAGGTTTGATGTGTGCGGAAGGATTTCCATGTCACTGCTGCTGATTGGCGAAGGCGCTTAGGTTTAGTTTGGGACGACGTGGAAGTCATCCTTACCATACTGTGTGCGATTATGTTGTATCATAAGGTTCTGCTTTGAAGTGTTTGCTCAGGCAGGGTGATTGTGCTGCGAGGTGTTATCAGGCTGAGGATCAAGGCGTGCTTTACGGTTGAGAAAATTGTCCCGGATAAAGGAGGCGGCAAAGATGCAGGCGAAGGCAATACCAACGGCGAGCAGGCTGCCTACTCGCTTCTCGGGCGGTATGAAGGCGGGTGCCAAAAGAATGCCGATGCCAACGCCGCCCAGCATGCCTGTGTAATATTCTGGAGTCCAAACCAGCTTTCCAATTTCTCGCGAAGCTTTGGGCTGAGAGAAATACGCCAGCACCAAGGCTAAGATTACGGCGATAATGGGAATGAGCAGGCTCCATTCGATATTTTTCATAGGCAGCTCAGATATGGGCGGTAGTTTGGCCGGTGGCTTCGAGGCGGATGAGGCCGTAGCAGAGCCATTGGCGGACGTGGAAGTTGATGCGGGTGGTGCCGTGATAGGTGCGTGGTCCGCAGAGTTGCCAAGGAAAGGCGATGCCTTCGCGTTGGGTGATGAGCTTGCCGGTATCAGCCTCAACGATCTTTTTTGTTTCCCAGCGGAAGAAGGCGCCGAGGATGAGCAGGGTGAGCGTGAGGGCGATGACTTTGCTGCGACGGGAAAGGCGTTTCATGGATGGGTGAATTTTCTCTGGGTGGAAAATAAGGGGTGTGCTTGCTCTTGTGGAAATGAGTGTATTGGAAGGATATGGCAGGTTCAAGCAGGTTGCACCTACAGGCTTATTTTGGAAAACAGAAATAGGCCTTATGGAGTAAACCGGGCTTATTTGTTTACTTAGTAAATTTTTGATGGTGTCGGTGATTTGGTTTTTGGGTGAAAACGGGGAAATCTTCGATTGGATTTTCCTTTCATTGAATGGGTTGGGAGAAATGTCGCTGTGGGATAACAGATTTCGGTGGTTTGAGTGCTGCGTGTGATAGATAGTGGGATGGCTGACAACTCGTTGTCGGTAAAGGAAGGGCCGAAGGCCAAGTTTCTGGTTCCTAGTTTCGAGTTTCGGGTTAGGGACACGGAAGGCTGAAATCCCCGCTGAGTGATTCGTTGGGATCGTTTGGCAATTCCTTATGGGGTCATCATCAGATGATGGGTGCGGGTGAGAACCTTCGGGTGAGCCTTGACGAAAAGAGTTTGGGCTCGAGAGGACTCTCGCCCTACCGGTCTCTGGCAGGATCTGTGGGTGTATCGGGCGTGTGGATTGGGGCTCGTAAGCTGGAGGGGGAAAGGGACGCCGGTCGAGAATGGGGCCGGGGAATCCTGAGGGTCGAAGTTCGACTTCCAAGTTGAAGTTTGATCCATCGTACTCACTGCGGAACCAGCCGGGTTTCAGACGCATGCTTAATTTGAACTCTCAATCGTAGAGGGGGAGAAATCGATAGCTCACAGGGGTCGGGTGGTTTCATTGCTCTTTGACATAGTTCCTAGCCATCCGAAGGATGGAGTTGGAAAGTTTTCAGTGTTCAGTTTTCAGTCTGAATGAAAACGGGGCGCGGAAGCTATTTGCCTCTCCTTTTCTTTGGATATCGTGGGCGTTTTGGCCGTCAGAATCCTGATTTTAAAGAATCGAGGACGACGACGAGGACGAAGGACGAGCACGATTATTGGCGTTGGAGTGGCTGGCGAGGGTTGGGTTTGGGAGGTTGAGGCCGGAGGCTAGAGTGCCGTAGCACAGGATGCCTTGATCGGGTTGCCGGGCGGAGCAAACCAAGCAGAAAGCTACTTCGGGGAATGTATGAATTATGAAGTATGAGTTATGAAGAGGGCGTTTAGCGGAAGCGCTTGGGTTTCCATGTTTGTGCTATTGGCGGGTCTGAGCCTCAAGTTTGGTTAGCGTGGTCTTACGACCACGGCTAGGAGGAAGGATGTTCGGCCTCCCAATCACGCCGGGGTAAAACGCGCCGCGTTACCTTGGAGAGTTAGCGCCGACTAATGTCGGCGGCTATAGGGTGGGGGCGTTTCGGCGTTGCAAGTTGGAGCGGGGTGCGGTTGGCTGGGGGTGGATATCCAATGGGTTATGGCATTCATCTTTGAGACAGCGTTTGTAGGGTTGGGTGGCGCTCTGTTCTTCATCTTTTGGCTGGTGATGATGGTGGATGCCGTTGAGCGGAAGGAGTGGATGTGGGTGGTGTTTCTTTTCCTTTTTCCGCCGATCAATACGGTCCTCTACTTCTTCATGGTGTATCGGGATGGGAACAGCAGCTTGAGCAAGGGCTTTGAGTTTCCGGGGGCTTACAATCGGAAGCATATCAAGGAACTGCAGGCGAAGATCCATCATCTGGATAACGCATCGCATCACTCGCAACTGGGTGACATCTATTTCCAGCAAGGCAAACTGGACAAGGCCGAGGCGTGTTACAAGGCGGCGATGGAGCGGGATGCGACGGATGTGGATACGCGGGCGCATTATGGGCAGTGTTTGTTGCGATTGAAACGTCCTGCAGAGGCGTTGCCGCTGTTAGAGGGGGTTTGTCGAGAGGTGCCGAAGCATGACTTCTCGCATACGCGGATGGCGCTGGCGGAGACGTATGTGGGGCTTGGTCGAGTGACGGAGGCGGTAAGGGAGTTCGAGCAGGTGTTGCAGCAGAATGGCTACGCACGGGCGAAGGTGCAGCTCGCGGAGCTCTACATCCAAACGAACCGGGCGACGGATGCGCGGAATCTGCTGCGCGAGGCGCTGGATGAGGATGTGCATGCGCCGAGTTTCCAAAGGAAGCGTGACAAGGTGTGGATGCGGCAGGCGAAGAAACTGCTGGCGAAGGTTTGAATCTTCCACGAATCGCGGGCACATTGCAGCGAATCCATTACGCATGAGGACAATGAACTTGCTCAAGGTCGCCTGTCTCACGGGGTTGTTGGCGGTGCTGTCATCGGTGAGCGCCAGTGCGCAGACGGTGATCGAATCCGCGCCGGGGCGTTACTTCATATCGCCCACGGGGAATGATCAGTGGAGCGGGAAATTGCTGGGGCCGAATCCCACAAGGACGGATGGGCCATTTGCCACGATCGGTCGTGCGCTGGAGGAGATGCGCAAGCAGCCGCTGAAGTGCACGACGTATGTGCGCGGCGCGGTGTATCTGCTGCCGCAGCCGATCGAGATCAAGCCGGAGGATTCGGGTCACGCGCTGGTGGCGTATCCGGGCGAGAAACCGATCCTGAGCGGTGCGATGGCGGTGAAGGGATGGAACAAGGCGACGAACGAGATCTGGGTGGCGAAGATCCCGGAGGTGCAGACGAAGCGACTGTTCTTTGGGCAAGTCTGGTTAAACACAGAACTCCAGACGCGCGCGCGGTATCCGAACATCGATCCTGCGAAGCCTTACACGAGCGGTTGGAACTTCACGGTGAGTGACGGACCGGGCATCGGTGCGACGGGGGCCTTCATCTCGCGGATCAATAATGCGGGGGATTGGGTGGAGTGGGCGGTGGAGGCGCCGGTGGCGGGTAATTATCGCATCGCGTTTCTTTATGCGGCGCAGAATGCGCAGGCAGGGTTCAACAACATGGCGGGACGTTGCTCGATACAGGTGGGCTCCGAACCGCCGGTGATGGTGCAGAATCTGCCGGACAGTGCGGTGGCGCGCTGGAGTGTGGTGGCGACATTACCACTGGCGCAAGGGCCGCAGATCATCCGCTGGAACAACGTGCAGGGCGGTATACTGAATCTGGATGCAATCGCGCTGAGCGATGATCCCGCATGGAATGCCGCGATGAGTGCCACGGGCCCGGCACTGCAAAGACCGGTGGCAGGACGGCAATTGCTGGTGGTGCAAGCGGAGGCTATGGCGGGCGCAAATGCGAAGGACATGGTGAAGCCGGCCTTGGCGACGGGATCGACACGGGGGAAATTCCAATTCCGCGCCGGTGATCTGAAGGAGTATGTGAAGTCCCCGGAGACAGAGATCCACATGTTCCCCGGAGCAGGACAGGCGAACACGATCATGCAGGTGCGCCTCTATGATCACGACAAGCGCACGGTGATATTGCAGCCGAACAGCAACTCGGGCTTCGACATCCTGCCGGGCAATCGTTACTTCGTGGCGAATGCGTTCGAGGAACTGGATGCGCCGGGCGAGTGGTATCTGGATCGCACGTCAGGGAATCTGTATTACTGGCCGCCGCGTCCGACCTTCCAAGATCAGACATTGTATGCGCCGGTGCTGGACCGCTTGATCGAGTTCAAGGGCGATCCGGCGAAGGGCAAGTGGGTGGAGGGTTTCACCATGAAGGGCTTCGAGTTCCGTCACACGACTTATTCGCGCCTGACGCAAGTCACAGCCCCAAATGATGCAGCGATCTGGCTCAGCGGTGCCAAGCAATGTGTGATCGAGAGCAATCGCTTCCTGAACCTTGGCGGATATGCGGTGCGTCTGGAGAACAAGTCCACGGCGAATGAGATCGTGGGCAATGAGATGATGAACTTGGGGCAGGGCGGCGTCCTGTTCTTCGGCCCCGCGACATCACAGGCCACGAGTAATCTGGTGGCAGGAAATTGGATCCATCACATCGGTGAAGTCTACAAACATGTGGCAGGTGTGTTTGCTCAATCGGGTGGCGGCAATCGCATCGCGAACAACTTGTTCGAGCATCTGCCTCGTGCGGCGATTTCCCTAAAGAGTGTGGATGCGACGACTTACTCGCATACGAACATCGTGGAGTATAATGACATCCAATTCACGAATCTGGAAACGGCGGACAGTGGAGCGATCGATGTCACGGGGCGGCATCGCAAAGACACGGGCAACGTGATCCAATACAATCGCATCCGTGATACAGGCGGCCTGAACACGGACACGGAAGGCAAGTTTCGTACGCCTTATTTCACATGGGGTATCCAACTGGATGAATACGCCAGCGGCACGACGGTGAAAGGAAACGTGGTCATCCGCAGCGCATTCGGCGGTGTAGGTGTGCTGGGTGGAAAAAATAACCTGATCGATAATAACATCTTCGTGGATGGCAGCGAGCATCAGGTCTTTTTTCAGGCGGCGGATGCTTCCAGCGTGAGCAACCGTTTCACGCGAAACATCGTCTCCTACAAGGAAGGCCAGGCGAACCTCATCCAGCACGCAGGTAATTGGTCGAACACGATGCTGGGGCAATCTGATCGCAACCTTTACTGGCAGGTGCAAGGGCCCAATGCTTTTGTCGGGAACAAGACGACGCCACGCGGTCCTTTGAAGACATGGCAGGCGGCGGGCTTTGACAAGAATTCCATGGTGGCCGATCCGCAGTTCATGAATCCGACGCAAGATGTTTACCAGCCGGCAAATGCTTCACCGGCCAGGCAGCTTGGCTTCGAGAGCATTCCGTTGGAGAAGATCGGCTTGCAGGGTTATTCGCGTTCATGGAAAAAGAAGTGAGCATGAAGCGACTTCTTCATCCTTGGCGATGCCTTCTCTTGTTTGTTTGTGTGTCCGCGCAAATGGTCTGTTCAGGCGCTGAATACAAGGTGGCGAATGTGGTTGAGTTTCCTAAGATCCAGAAAGCGCTGAAACCGGGGGACACGCTGGTGTTGCAGAATGGAACTTGGGCGGATGCCAACTTGCTCTTCGATGCGCAAGGCACAGCGGAGAAACCGATCACGCTGAAAGCGGAGACGCCGGGACAGGTGATGCTCACGGGCAAGTCGCGATTGCGAGTTGGTGGACAACATCTGGTGGTGGAGGGGCTGTGGTTCAAGGATGCGGGTGATCGCAAGGATGATGTGATCGAGTTCCGGGCGAATTCGAATAAGCCGGCAGTGAACTGCCGTGTCACGGCTTGCGCCATCACGGACTACAACCCGCCGAACAAAAAGCAGGATTACAAATGGGTCTCCATGTATGGCACAAGCAATCGGGTGGATCACTGCTACTTCTCCGGCAAGCTGCATGCGGGCACTACGCTGGTGGTGTGGGTGGGAGAGCAACCGAATTATCACCGTATCGACCATAACCATTTCGGGCCGCGTCCGCGACTGGGGCAGAATGGTGGCGAGACGATCCGCGTCGGCACCAGCGATGTCTCCATGAACAACTCGCGCACAGTGGTGGAGTTCAACCTGTTCCAGGAATGTAACGGCGAGGTGGAGATCGTCTCGAACAAATCGTGTGAGAACATCTATCGGCACAACACGTTTCTGCATTGCGAGGGGGCGATGACCTTGCGCCATGGCAACCGCTGCGTGGTGGAGGCGAATTACTTTCTCGGTGGAAATCGCAAGAACACGGGTGGCGTGCGGATCATTGGGGAAGATCATCGCGTGGTGAATAACCTGTTCTCGGAGTTGGGTGGTGAGGAGGCGAGGTCGGCACTGACGTTGATGAACGGACTGAAGGATTCGCCGCTGCACGGATATTTCCAGGTGAAGCGGGCTGTGATCGCGTTCAATACGTTCACGAATTGCAAATCGTCGGTGCTGATCGGGTATGTGAGCGATAATCCGAAGGGGGCGGATCTGCCGCCGGTGGATTGTGTGTTTGCGGGTAATCTGATGGAGGCGACACAAGCTGCTTTGATTAAGGCTGACACTGCGCCGCTTAATTGGAAATGGGAGGAGAATGTGGCGGTCGGTAAGTTAGGTGTTCCAGCGGTCGAGGGCATCAGCGAGACGAAAGGCAAAACAGTCTCTGGTTTTCCGGAGATCACAGAAGACATCGAAGGTCAGCGGCGTGGGGGAAAGAAAGATGTAGGTTGCGATCAGAAGTCCGATGCGGCAGTGAAGTATAAGATTTTGACGAAGGAGACGACGGGGCCGGGGTGGATGGGGGAGAGGTGAGCTTCGTTAAAACGTTTGCTTGTGTTTTTGCGTGTTAGACGTTAATGTCTAACAGTATGAAAAGCGTAACTACGCGCGAGTTTTATCATAATGCTGGCTTGGTGGACGGGCTCCTTGCAGGGGAGCAATTGGTGGTTACATCCAATGGGAAACCAAAATTTTCGGTTACCCGCATAGCTGACCAGCGTCCCCGTATGACGACGAAGAAGGCGAGAGAATCAGCTTTCGGCAATCCGGCTGCGTCAAAGTTTGACGGAGTTGGGTTTCTAAAAACGCTTAAGAAATGAAGGTGTACGCTGACACATCGTGGTGGCTGGCATATAAGTGCCGGTTGGATGCGCATCACGAACTGGCCACCTCAATTTTTGATTCATATCAAGATGCGGAAATCGTATGGACACCCTGGCAGCGGGTGGAGGTGTTTAACAGTTTCCGTCAAGCTGAACGGTTTGGTCTGCTTGGGAAAGGCGACTCGCAACCGTTGATAAGTGCCCTGCAACAAGAGGTAAAGCTGGGCTATTGGCCGCATGTTGAATTCGATTGGACTAATGCCATCCGGTTGGCAGGGGAAATCAGCGCCAAGCATTCAGCTTCGATGGTCATCCGGGGTATGGACCTGTTTCATGTGGCGATAGCCCGCGAGCTTTCGGTAGATGCGTTCCTTTCATTTGATGAGGAGCAGATTGCTTTGGCCAAGGCCAGTGGTTTGAAATTGCTTAAGCTTACTAAAACAAAACGCTGAAGCGCGGCTCTCCTTTGACAATCCGCCCGGCCTTGTTAGGTTGCTCGGCATGGAAGCGTTGCACGCACCTTGGCGGATTGAATACATCCTGGGCCCGAAAGGCCCGAAGGATGGACGCTCCATTTTCACACAGATCGGTGAGTCCAGCGATGATGTGGGGAACTACGTCATCGCCCGCGGCAAGACGTGCTACGCGGTGCTGAACCGTTATCCGTATAACGGCGGACACATCATGACGGTGCCTTACAAGCAAGTGCCGGATTTTAATGATCTCACGGATGCGGAGATGCTGGAATTAATGCAGCTCACGCGGCGTTGCCAGGCGGCGCTCACGCAAGTGATGAAACCGCATGGATTCAATATCGGCGTGAATCTTGGGCAGGTCGCAGGTGCGGGTATCGTCGAACACTTGCACATCCACATCGTGCCGCGCTGGAACGGAGATGTGAACTTCATGCCGGTCACGGGCAGCACATCTATCATTCCGGAAGCGCTGGCAGATACCGCTGCGAAACTTCGCGCAGCATTGTTGAACCTCTGATATCTTTCTTTGTTTATGGCAGAAGAAACCATTCATTTTGAGAACCCTCGTCTTGTGCAGCAGTTGTTCGGGAACGACACGCAGAATCTGAAATCGCTCGAAGAGCAATTGAAGGTTAAGGCGACGACACGCGACGGCTGGGTGAAGCTGGAGGGCGAGGCGGAAAGCATCGAGAAGGCAAAGGAGATGTTCGCCATTCTCGATGAATCGATGAAGGCAGGCTCGCAAGTGCGCAGCCGTGAGTTCAATGCCGCGCTCGGTGTCGTGAAGGCAGAAGGCGTCGCCGCTCTGCGCAGCCTGATGAATGAACGCATCCACACGTCTCCGGCGAAAGGCTCGATCACGCCGAAGACCGTGGGACAAAAGATGTATGTGGAAGCCATCCGCAATCACGACGTGACATTCGGCGTTGGGCCCGCAGGCACAGGCAAGACTTACCTTGCGATGGCCATGGCTACGTCTGCTCTGCGTGCTGGCAAGGTGAGCCGCATCATTCTGACGCGTCCTGCAGTGGAAGCCGGTGAGGCGCTTGGCTTCCTCCCTGGTGATCTGCACGAGAAGCTCACACCGTATCTGCGGCCGCTTTACGATGCGTTGCATGATATGCTGCCGCCGGAGGAATTGGAGAAGCATCGGGAGCGCGGTGTCATCGAGATCGCGCCGCTGGCCTACATGCGTGGTCGCACGTTGAACCACGCATTCATCGTGTTGGATGAGGCACAGAACGCGACTGCGGAGCAGATGTTCATGTTCCTCACACGCTTGGGGCATAATTCCAAGGCTGTCATCACGGGTGATCCGACGCAGATCGATTTGCCAAACCAGAAGAAGTCCGGACTGGTGGAGGCTGTGCATGCGCTGAAGAAGGTGCCGGGCATCGGCTTTCAAGAATTTACGAAGCAGGACGTGGTGCGGCATCCGCTGGTGCAACGCATCATCGCGGCTTACGAGAAACATCGCGGCAGTGCGCGCAACGAATGAGCAACGAGCTGCAACTCCGCAATCGCCAGAAGACCAAAGCAATCGACGCCAAGTTGCTGAAGATGGTGACGCGTGCATTGCTGGTGGAGGAACTGGCGCTGAAGACATATCAACTCGGCATCCATCTAGTGGAGCCAGAAGAGATGGCTCAAGTGAATTGGGATTATCTCCAGCACGAAGGCTCCACCGATGTCATCACCTTCGATTACCGCGATGAAGTTCCGCCGGGCGAAGTCGCACCAGAACTGTATGGTGAACTCTACATCTGCGTGGACGATGCACTGAAACAGGCGAAGGAATTCAAACAGCACTGGACGGAAGAACTCGCACGCTACGTGGTGCATGGAGTGTTGCATCTGCGCGGTTACGACGATCTGGAGCCCGCAAAGCGCAAGGTGATGAAAAAAGAAGAGAACCGGCTGGTGAAAGCGCTGGCGGAAAAGTTCGCGCTGAAGAAGCTGGCTAAGAAATGAGCGCTACGATTCATCGCCATGGATGAGCGAGCATCAGGCATCATCTTGCGCACACGCCCGCTCACAGAGACGAGCCTCATCGTGCATTGGCTGACGCATGGACATGGTCGTGTGGCGACGGTGGCGAAAGGCGCACGCCGTCCGAAGTCCGCTTTCCGCGGCAAGCTCGATATCTTTTACCAGGCGGACTTTTCTTTCCAACGCAGCCGCCGTTCCGAGCTGCATAATCTTCATGAAGTGAGCCTGCGTGAAACGCATGCCGCGTTACGCTCAGATATCGGACGCGTGCAACAGGCCGCCTATGCCGTGGCACTGATCGAGCAAACGACTGAGACGGAGACGCCGCTTGATGAAGTCTATGATCTCATGCTTGGCTTTGTGCAGCATCTGGCGATGAATGGTGCCAAACCGGCGAATGTGTTGGCCTTTGAATTGAAACTGCTGGAATTGCTTGGGCAAAGTCCGCAGCCGGAAGAGATCAAAATGGGTAGGAGCGCTCAGGCTTTGATGGCTGCCTTGCAAGATTGTGAATGGGCGCAACTAGCAGAGGCGGAACTAACTGTGCAACACATCTCCGAATTGCGGCAGTTTCTCCACGGATTCCTGATCTATCACCTGGACCGGATTCCTCGGGGGCGCAATGCGGCGATCGAGGCCTAAGTAGGAAGGTGCACGCCTTACTTGTTGGCCGGCGAAGCGATCGAATTGGACGTTGAAGTCACTTCCTGCTGCAACGCATAGCGCAAGGCGGATAATTGGCTAAGCTCGGCTTCCAGTGCTTTTTGCTGGTTCGCCAGTTTGGTGATGTCTTCCTCGAAATTCTTCATCTTGCCGCGATCTGGCGCACCTTTCTTGCCACGCAGCACACGGCGTTTTTCGCGGATGACATCTTCTTCGGTTGCAAGCTGTTTGAGGGTGGCCCGCAACTGGCGTTCGCGCAAAGCTACGGCATCGATGCGTTTTGAAGTGGAGTTTAGCCGGGCATAGTCATCCGCTTTTTGAGCGTTGTACGGATACTTGCTCTTCAGCGGCTCGGGCAGATCTTGCAGCTTCACCCGGAGATGTCCCTTGTCGTGTTTGAGAAGCAGGTCCACAGGAGAATTCAACAGTACGGAAACATTGGTCAATTTGTTCGTGCCAATCTGCAAACTGGGCAAAACCTCATCTGCACCTAAGGACGATAGAGAAGTCATCAACCATGCGGCAAACGCTATGGCGAGCAGGGATAAGTGTCGTCCTTCTTTCATACGAGTCACTGACCTTTCTACTCCGATGCGGAAGGAATGCAACGAGGTTTGTGAGGAGTCTTAGAACGGATTGCTCTTCCCACCCTTGCCGAACTTCTTCCCGCTCTTCTTGCCTTTGCCGTAGCTGGTTGATTTGCCGGCATTGGAGCGGCCACCGCCTTTATCACCACCAAGGAATGTACGTTTCAATTCGTTGATCTGGTCGCGCAGCAGGGCGGCTTTCTCGAATTCCAAATTGTTCGCAGCTTCGAGCATTTCGCCTTCGAGTTGGCGGACAGTCTCTGTGACATCGAACTCCGGCTGCTTGTCGCGCAGGAAAGCAGTGGCCTTGGCGGTGACTTCCTTCTGTGAGGACAGGCTTTCCTCCACAGCCCGGCTGACACCCTTGGGCGTAATGTTGTGTTCCTTGTTGTATTCGAGCTGCCGCTTGCGGCGATACTCGGATACGGCGAGGAACTTCTGGATGCTCTGCGTCATCACATCCGCGTAAAGGATGACGCTGCCATTCAAGTGACGTGCTGCGCGGCCTGCTGTCTGGATGAGACTAGTAGCTGAGCGCAGATAACCTTCCTTATCTGCATCAAGAATGGCTACGAGCGAGACTTCCGGGAGATCGAGACCTTCACGCAAGAGGTTGATGCCGACTAACACGTCGAAATCACCTTTGCGCAAAGAGCGCAAGATTTCCACGCGCTCAATCGCATCGATCTCGCTGTGCAGATAGCGGACGTTGATGCTGATCTCCCGCAAGTAATCGGTGAGTTGCTCCGCGCTGCGTTTGGTAAGCGTGGTAACGAGGACACGCTCTTTCGCTTCTACGCGCTTACGCACTTCTTCGATGAGATCATCGATCTGGCCTTTAAGCGGCTTGATGGTGACGGGCGGATCGACAAGGCCCGTTGGGCGCACGATGAGTTCCACGACGCGTTGGCCGGACCATTGCAATTCCTGCGCGGCAGGTGTGGCGCTGACGTAAACCACCTGGTCGTGCAACTTCTGAAACTCATCGAAGTTCAGCGGGCGGTTGTCGAGTGCGCTCGGCAGGCGGAAACCATGTTCCACCAGCACGCCTTTGCGAGATTTGTCACCCGCATACATGCCGCCGATCTGCGGGACGGTGGCGTGGGATTCATCGATGACGAGCAGGAAATCGCGCGGAAAGAAATCGATGATCGTCGCCGGGCGTGAGCCGGGCGGGCGTTTTGCGATGTGGCGTGAGTAATTCTCGATGCCGGAGCAGAAGCCCATTTCCTCCATCATCTCCAGATCGTATTCTGTGCGCATCTTGATGCGCTGGGCCTCGAGCAGCTTGCCTTCCTTCTCAAACCACGCGATGCGTTCGCCCAACTCTTCGCGGATGCTGAGGATGGCGCGTTTCAATTTCTCTGCAGGCGTGACGAATTGTTTGCCGGGATAAACGGTGATGGCGTCAAACTGTTCCAAGGTGTCGCCGAGCAATGGATCGAAGCGCGTGATGCGATCGATCTGATCACCGAAGAATTCAATGCGCAAACCGTCTTCGGTATAGCCGGGGCGAAGCTCCACGGTGTCACCTCGCACGCGGAATTCGCCGCGTTCAAAGGCGATATCGTTGCGGCGATACTGGATGTCCACGAGGCGGCTGAGGAATTGGTCGCGCGAGATTTCCTGCCCCACTTTGATGGGGATGACCATCGCTTCGTAGTCTTCCCGGCTGCCGATGCCGTAGATGCAGGACACGCTGGCGACGACTACCACATCGCGCCGGGCAAAGAGCGAGCTCATGGTGGAGAGGCGCATGCGCTCGATCTCCTCATTGATGCTCGAATCCTTCTCGATGAACGTGTCCGTGCGCGGGATGTAAGCCTCTGGTTGATAATAATCGAAGTAGCTGACGAAATATTCGACGGCGTTATCCGGGAAGAAGCCCTTGAACTCCGCGTAGAGCTGCGCGGCGAGCGTCTTGTTATGCGAGATGACGAGCGTGGGGCGGTTGATCTCCTTGATGACGTTCGCCATGGTGAACGTCTTGCCGGAACCGGTCACGCCGAGCAGCGTCTGGTGCTTCGCGCCCGCCTGCAGCCCTTGAGTCAGCTTCGCGATGGCTTGCGGCTGATCTCCGGCAGGTTCGTAGGGCGCGACGAGTTTGAACATGTGAGCCGGAAAACTACGGCGCGAGCGGGGGAGTGTCAAACGGTGGAAAGTGGCTGAAATCGTGTTCAACCTGTTGATGATCAATCCCAAGGGGAGTTCTTAGCTGTTCTTGGAACTACGGGTTTTCCCCTATTTTCGTAGCACGCTTGTCACAATAATTTCGCTGGCGGTGTGTCAAAAATGGAGCAATATGCTCACCAACTGATGTTGACGAGTCTGAAAGTGGCACGCCTGTTGGTCCACCAGCAAGGTGATTATGGTTTGCGTCTGGCCCGCACCGACGAAGAAGTCGCGGCGGCCCAAGCGCTGCGTTTTGCTGTCTTTAATCTGGAGTTAAACGAAGGTCTCGAAACCTCCTATCAGACCGGTCGTGATTCCGATCCTTTTGATGCCGTCTGCCATCACCTCCTCGTCGAGCATCTGGAGACGAAGCAGATCGTCGGCACCTATCGCCTGCAGATGGGCAACACGGCGGCTCAGAACCTTGGCTACTACAGCGAGCAAGAATTTGATTTCGGCCCTTACGAAGTAAATCGCGCCCAGATCGTGGAACTCGGTCGCGCATGTGTGCACAAGAATCACCGGAACCTCGCTGTGCTTGGGCTGCTCTGGAAAGGCATCGCGGATTACGCACGTGAGTTTGGTGGACGTTATTTGATCGGTTGCAGCTCACTCACCTCGCAAGACCCTGCGGATGGCGCGAGCATGTACACCCAGCTTGTCCGCTCACATCTGGCTCCCTTGGAATGGCGCACACTGCCGAAGCCAGCGTATGATTGTCCCATGGACAACCTCGCGGCAGACGCCCCCAAGGTCCCGAAGCTCCTGCGTGCTTACCTGACCATCGGCGCGAAGATCTGCGGACCACCCGCGTTGGATCGCCAGTTCAAGACCATCGATTTCCTCACGCTGCTTGACCTTGAAGCGCTTCCGGCGGATGTGAAACGACGCTTTTTGTCTTAATCGTCTTTAAGCTTGGTTCTGCTTTCGATGCTCCCCTCTGTTTGGCCTGTCCGTGCAACGGACTTGCTTTCCCGGCCTGCTCCAGCCAAGTCTTTTAACCGTTGATTGATGAAAGGCTTTTACAAACATCCTTTGCGCGGACTTTGGCGGGGAGCGACGTTCTTGTTCTCCCTGCTGCTCATCGCGTGGGATTTCCGTAGAACGGCAAAGGCTAAAGGCAAAGATCTCACCGTGATGGATCGGGCGCTCTGGTTGCATCGCAGTTGCCGTCGCTATGTCGAGCTGTTGCGCATCGATCTCGAAATCATCGGCCAGCCACCGAAGGACGGTCTCATGGTCAGTAATCACATGGGCTATGTGGACATCATTGTTCTCTGTGCGGTGACCCCGTGCGTTTTTATCTCGAAGAGTGATGTGAAGCGGTGGCCTATCTTTGGCTACTTTGCCGGTGTGGGTGGTACACTCTTCGTGAATCGCGAGAAACGCTCGGACGTTGGCCGCTTGGCCGAGGAGATGCGTGCGATCTTGGATACCGGAGCGCATCTGGCGCTGTTTCCCGAAGGCACAAGTTCTGGCGGGGATACCGTATTGCCGTTCAAGTCCGCGCTGCTCGAACCCATCACCCAGATTGACCTGCCGGTGACGCCTGCGTGTGTCGTCTATTCGCTGCCACCTGGTCACGGGAAGGTGTCTGAGGAAGTTGCCTATTGGGCGGACATGACACTCGTGCCGCATCTGCTAAACATCTTCTCGCTGGAACGTATCGGTGCGAAAGTCGTCTTCGGCGAACCGCGTGTGCACAAGGCGGATCGCAAGCAGTTGGCTAAAGAACTTCATGCTGAAGTGCTCGCCTTGCAGCAAAGCGTGCAAGGTCAGCCAGCCAAGGAGCCTGCATGCGCATCGTGATCACGTGCGGGCCGAGCTACGAGCCGGTGGATGAAGTCCGCCGCCTCACGAATTTTTCCACGGGTGAACTCGGTGTGTTGCTAGCGAACCGGCTCACAGCCGATGGCCATGAAGTCTTCTGCCTGAAAGGCGAAGCGGCTACTTACGCGGGTGCCTGCCGCGCTCATCATCTCATTTCGTTCAGCACGAATGACAATTTGCTCGCCAATCTTCAGGCTATCTCGAAACAAGGTGAGATTGGTGCCGTCCTGCATTGCGCGGCGCTATGTGACTTCAAGGTGAAGCAAGTGCAGAATGCCACCGGTGAAAAACTCACCGAACGCAAAGTCTCCAGCCGGGCAGGGGACCTCACGATCGTTTTGGAACCAGCCAGCAAGGTGATCAGTCACCTGCGCCGTCTGTTTCCCGAGGCCCGTATCATTGGCTGGAAATACGAGCTGGATGGCACGCGTGAAGATGCTTTAGCCAAAGGCCGCAAGCAGATCGAGGAAAACGCGACGGATCTCAGTGTGGTGAATGGGCGTGCGTTCGGCAAAGGTTTTGAAGTGGTTGATGTCAAAACAAGCGTGGCATCCTTGGCGTGCAAGGATGCCATCGTAGATTGGCTTTCAGTGTCTCTGAAGTGATCAAAAGGCAGCAGGCTTACTTGTCATTTGCCCTGATACTCCACATGCCGAGTTGCTTGCTCTGGTCAGAGGAGGTTTTTGCGGGCGGCAGCAGCTCCACATGGCCATCCACGAAGCCATATTGCCACGCTCCATCATGATGCCATTGGGTATATACGGCAGAACTGGAGGCGATCTGTGTTCCGACCTGTGCTTGATAGCGTCCGCCAGCGGAACTCCAACTTGCCTGGTCTACCCATGCAGTGACCGCGCCCACCTTCTGCTCCGTTGAGGTGTTGTTGTTCGAGTAGTTCACTCTTTCTGTCAGAAAGATCGTGCCTTCCGGTTCCAGCACGATGCTGGTATTGACTGCAGGCAGGTTGCTGAGCTTGGTTGCGGTCCAGGCAGAGTTCGTCGTGGTGCTGTTTGGTTTCCACCAACTGCCGACCTGCATGTCCCGTTCGAAATACATGACGATGCCGATGCCCGTTTGGGCGGAAGGATTTGGGGCTTCGTAAAGCGTGCCTCCGTCATTGATGTTCGGCCCGTTGTTGAATTTGTAACGCGGCATGGCATAGGTGCGGAGTGCCCGTCCAACATTATTGTTATTCTCAGGAGCGATCACGAGGCTGGGTACGTATTTATCTCCCGGACAACGCAGCATTTTAGGCGCCCATTTCACATCCGTGGTCCAGTTCATGTTGCCGTCCGTTTTCGGCTGGGCGCTGCCGATGTAGGAGAAGAGCAGTTTGTCCCATGAACCAGCTCCCGCGCCTCCGCCCATCTGCATCCCGGCGTAGGGCAATTTCTCGGCATTGTCGGTGGTGTACATGCCGTTTCCGAGGGCGATCTGTTTGACGTTGCTGGTGCAATTGTTCGCCAATGCACGGGCCTTTGCCTTGGCAAGGGCAGGTAACAGCATGCCGGCAAGAATCGCGATGATGGCGATGACGACCAGCAGTTCGATAAGGGTAAAGGCCAGGCGAAACCGTCCGGCGATGATGTTAGGCAAGGCTGATTTGGGCATAGGTTTATTTGTTGGTTTTAGGGTATTGGGAATCATTGGAGGACGACTTTGCCGGTAGTGGCATCCAGCGTGTAACGTTGACCGGCTGGGGCAGCGGGAAGTGCCTTGATGACACCGCTGGAAACCAGTTCATTCAGATCTTTGACCGGGCCTTGGTTGAGGAGTGCTTGTTGGGCTTCTTCGTAGGCCAGTTGCTCAGCTTCTGTTTTAAAGGCTTTTTGATTGATCTCCCTCGGGGTAGCTCGGAATTCGTTTACCTGTTGCACCAGATGGTTGAGGTATTCCAAATCATTCATGGCATCGCCTTGGCTGTTGATGGGACGCTCCGCTTTGGCGACGTCCAAAGGCAACGGGGTGGCGGCTGCCGCAGGAATTCCTGGAGCCGGAGCCGGGGGGGTGTTTGCTATGGAAGCATCGATGGAAACTGTTTGAGGAGAAGGGCTTGTAGTTTGTTTTTGAGATTCATCGGCGTCCTTGGGAGTGCAAGCGGCAAGGATGAAAAGCACTAACAGCCACAAGGTTTGGAAGTAGCGGTTGGGCAGTGGTTTCATAGGTTTACAACATGGATTTATGTTATATGTAAACCTGTTTAATTGATTAGTTAATAGGCATTTTGTGCTATGTCATTTAATGCAAATAACATTTTCTAATTTGTAAAAGATGTTAGCTCGCTGTTTTTAATCCTCAAAGGATGGTCGAGAAAGCCCGATCTGCGCCTGTTTCTATAGGATTTATTAGTTTTCCTGGTAAATAAAGGAAATGCTATTGAAAGAATAGTTTAACAAATGCTGAAATTGTTAATTTGAAACAGCTTTTCTAATTGAAATTAGGGGGCGGGATTTTACTCCTCAATCCATCCCTAAACTTTCGAGCTTTTCAGCCGCCTGTTCCCAGTTCTTCTGGGCTTGTTCAACTTCGGCCGTTACGTCGGATAGCTCGCGATTGATCGTCATTGCTGCGCCGCTCTTCTCGTAGGTCTCCGGCTTCTCCAGTTCCGCCGCCAGTTCCTTTTGGCGCGCTTCGAGCTTGGTGATCTTCTGCTCCAGATCGTTTACCAGCTTTTGCTGCTTCTTGCGCGCATCGGAACGCGCCTGCCGGTCTTGCGCTTCCACCTTTTTCTGGTCTTTACGTTGATCTTCTTGCTTCTCGGCGGCCTTGGCTTTGGCAGCGGCGGCTTTTGCTGCCGCACCGCTGGCGCCACCCGCTGTCAGACCGGAACGGGCTGAATCCGCCTTCGACTTCTCCAAGTAGTAATCGTAGTTGCCCGAGTAATGCGTCAGCACACCCGCATTCACATGCACCACATGATTCGAGAGCGCCTTGATGAAATACACATCGTGACTGATGAAGATGAGCGTGCCTTCGAATTGCTGCAGCGCGTAGATGAGCGCATCGATGCTCGCCATGTCCAAGTGCGTCGTCGGCTCATCCATCAGCAACAGGTTCGGCGGATCGAGCAGCAATTTTACGAGCGCCAGACGGCTCTTTTCACCGCCGCTCAAGACCTTCACCGGCTTGAACACATCATCACCGCGGAAGAGGAAGCTGCCCAGCAGAGTGCGGATGAATTGCTCCGTCACCTTCTGCGGCGTATCCAGCGCTTCTTCCAGCACCGTGCGATCCGGCTGCAACATCTCAATACGATATTGCGAGTAATAACCGGACTTTACGTTATGGCCCAGCTCGCGCTCGCCTTGTTGCAGAGGCATCGCGGCACCGAGAATCTTCAGGAGCGTTGATTTACCCGCGCCGTTCGGTCCCACCAGCACCACGCGTTGCCCGCGCGTCGCCTCGAAATCTACTCCGCGATAAATGACGTTCTGACCGTAAGCATGATGCACGTCCTTCAACGTGATCACGCGATGTCCGCTCCGCTGCGGCTGCGGGAAGGTGAAGCCGATCTCTGCCGTCGGATCATCCGGCAGCTCGATTTTCTCCATGCGATCGATCTGCTTGAGCTTCGATTGTGCCTGCGCCGCTTTGCTCGCCTTCGCGCGGAAACGATCGGCGAAGAGTTGTAAACGCTCGATCTCCTTCTGCTGATTCTTGTAAGCGGCGATCAATTGCGCTTCGTTCGCCTCGCGCTGCACGAGAAACTGATCGTAATTGCCGCGATACTTGTAAGCCTTACCACCGCGCAGTTCGATGATGTGCCCGATGAGTTGATTCAGGAACTCGCGATCATGCGAGATCATGAGGATCGCGCCATCGTAACCCTTCAGATATTCTTGGAACCAGATGAGCGATTCGAGGTCCAAGTGGTTCGTCGGCTCGTCCAGGATCAACAGATCCGGTTGTTGCACGAGGAGACGGGCGAGATGCGCACGCATCACCCAGCCACCGCTCAGTTCCTTGGCTGGCCGGTCGAAATCTTTTTCCCGGAAGCTCAGGCCCGCGAGGATCTTCTTGGCCTTGGGTTCCAGTTGGTAACCGCCCAATTCCTCATACTGCGCGTGCAGATCGTCTTCGTGTTCGAACTCGCCCAGGTGATCCGCCTCCCACGCCTTCAGCGCCTTTTGCAGGCGCACGATTTCAGGTGAGATGGCCGTGGCGATCTCCAGGACTGTTTCATCCGCCACCGGAGCGCTCTCCTGCGGGAGGTAACCGATCTTGGTGTTGCGCTGGAACTCGATGGTTCCTTCATCCGGCGATTCCTCGCCCAGGATGAGTTTCAAGAATGTGGACTTTCCCGCGCCGTTAGGACCCACGAGGCCCATGCGGTTGTCACGGTTCACCTGCAACGTCACGTCTTCAAACAACGTTCGTCCGCCAAAACTCTTCGATACACCAGAAATCGTCAGCATGACACAAAGCCGAGGATGCTGCTTGCATGAGGGCAGCAGGGCAAGGGGAAAGGTGGGAAATTTACGGACCTGAGGCAGCCTATTTCTTGGCCGATCCGGCCAAATCTTCTTCGATCGCCTTTTCCATCCTGCGGCCCATGCCCTCGATCTTCTTCGTCTCGTACTGAACGGGCGGTTGTGCCGCGATGAGCCAATGGCCGAGATAGGTTTTCAGAACGGGCCCACTGTTGGACACCTTGAATACCCCGCGTTGGATGCTGGCAGGGGAGAATTTCTGGGCCAAAGTAGTTTGCGTCCCGGCGACCGGTTCCGCCAGTTCCGCTTCCGTCACATAAGCTGAGCACAACAGTGCCAGCCCGGCGAAGATGACACAGGTGAACTGCACCGCGCCCGCCACTGCACCCAAGGGAAACTCCGCCTTGCCGAACATCGCTGCGCCCACGAGTTTTTCGCCCAAGGCATTTTTTACGGCGGTGAACGCACCGATCACGATGCCGCCCAGCACCAGATAAACCACCACATATGCCAAGTTCGGCTGGATCTGCATGGAGCTCGCCATAAAGGAGCCCAGATCTTTATAGAAGGTCCCGCAGATGATGACGACTGCGAGCCATTTCAACATCGGCAGCAGCATCGTTGAAAGGCCGCCTTTACGCCCGTAAATCAGGCCGCCGATCAATGCGAACACCATGACCGCGTCAAACCAATACTTGTTGTATGTTCCCATACGTGTTCCTTGTGTGTCTCTGGCGGCAGGATGAAAACCCATTCACCACCGCGCCGCAAGACGAGACACTGCACGTATTTTGCGCTTCAGAACCCGTCTGGGAAATCCAGCTTAAGCCCTTTACGGCTGCCGAATACCTGGCGTCTGCCGCTCTGGTATGAACTCCTTCACATCCAGCGTCCCCTCATGCACCACGCGGATGCGATGCTCTCTTCCTCCCACCTCGCAATACAACAGGCTGTCTGCCTTGCTGTTCACCCGTTGATTCTCGATCACCGGCTTCACCTTGCGCGCCATCGTGATGTTGCTCAGATGCACCGTGACCTCTTGCGTCACCGAACTGAGTCGCGGCACCTCGATGCTTTCGCCGCTCATCCCTTTGCCGATCATCGCGCCCTCGATATAGAACTTATGCACGCCACCCGTGATGCGCAGCGCCTCCGGGCTTTCATTCTCGATACGGATTGTGAACACCGCATCCGTCTCCAACACGCGCGATTGTGTGAAGCGCAGATTCACCAGCTTCACATCCAGCAGCTCCTGGTCAGGCGCCGTCGCACAACCGGAGATCATCAGGCCAGTGACCAGTGCGATTAACGCTGTCAAACAACGGCGTAGGGCGGGCATGATACGATTCAATCCTGTCATATTTCAGTATAGGTTAGAAATGTCCGCATCTTCATTGCCCTTGCCCCTGGTGAGAAGCCGAACTTCGGCCGGGGCAGGGGAATCATAAGTGTTTCAAGGTTGTTCCAAAGTTTTGATGAACTCATCCGCCTTCGCGATGGACGCGTTCATGTCATTGATCAAGCGCGATATCTCCGTCTGGATGCTCGCCGCCTCGCCCTTCAGCGAAGCGATCGCTTGCGCATTCAGATTATGCTTCAGGAACAGCACATGATCTTTGAGCTGCGTCAACACCGGGTCCATGGATTGCTCCGCCTTCTTCAGCGCCGCTGCCATGCTGTCATACCGCGTCCGCGTCTCGATCAACTGCCTGCGACTCGCCGATTGCAGCGACACCGTCGTGATCTCTGCGATCTCAGCCTCCCACTCGCGGAAAAGATCATTCGCCACCGTCTCCATATCCTTCACGCGTTTGTGCACTGAATCCGCCAGTGCCACCGATTTCTTATAATCACCCTCCAACTCGCGATAAGCCGCCTCCAGTTTCCCGCCGTCGTAGCGATACATCTCCTGCAACCGCGTCAACGCATCCTTGAACTGCTCACCCGCCTCCTTCTGCTCATCCCGCGCCGCGATCACCCGTTTCTTCAAGAGATCCCGCTTCGCCACCCCGAACTTCTCCATCGTGGCATAATACGCCGTCTTACAACCGAACGAACCAGACATCACCAGCCCAAGCATCAACCCGCAAAGCCAGATGCCTTTGAGCAAGTTCAACCGGCGAATCGACGCGATGTGCATAAGTGAAGCCATCCCGCACAATCCCCCGAAAGTCAAACCGTTTCACGCCACTCAAGACGGTAGCGCCGAGGTCAGGAGGCGGAACTGATCAGAGGTAGTGCTGGCTGTCCTCAGATGGCCCTTCCCGACTTAGCCACGACACGAGGCTCTAACCAACCCGGTAAGGACCGGCCTGCTTGCCGCCCCCGCCCACTCCACCAGGAACGCAGTCACCCCAATAATGGTAGGGCGAAACTCCGTCGCGGGTTGACCTTTTGCGTCAAGGCACAATGAAAGTTCTCACCTGCTAACGTCGAAGCCCAACGCCTCCTAGCTCTCTTCCATAAGGCTTGCCGAAACGAATCCATCGAATCCCCCAGTAGGGATTCAGCCGTTCATGGTTCTTTTTCCAGGCGCGAAACTCTGAGCTGGAAACCCGAAACCACTTTAACCGGCGGTCATCCCCCTGAAAACCGAACATTGAAAAACTTGAAACTCCTTATCCCGCCCCGCAGCATCTGCCTACCAATGTCGGAAGAACGTGGACCGCGAAAGATCGAATGGGCGCTGCTTGCCGTGATGGCTGCCATGGCCTCGACGGCTGTACTGGCCACCGGCGGTTTTCGGATCGTGGATTTCGCCATCATTGAATACTTCATGGCTGCCGCCTTGGGCATTTCCATCCTGCGGGTATGGTTTCATCAGGAGCCGGTTTTCCATCTCAGCCCGGTATTCTGGGCCATGGCGGTCTTTGTGCTCTACGTTACCATCCGGTTCGCCCTGGCTGACATCCATTATGTGGCTGAGGAGGAGTGGACGCGAATGATGCTGTATGTGGCATTTTTCATCCTCTTCACTTTTCATCTCTTCCGCCCGCAATACACACACGCGTTGCTGCTGACTGTAGCGGTGGTGGCTGTGGGGAGCAGCCTTTACGCGGCTTATCAGTATTTCACGAACTCGAACAAGGTCTGGCATTTCATCCGCCCGGAGATGTTCAACCGGCGTGGTTCCGGCACATTCATCAATCCCAACAATCTCGCCGGCTATGTGGCGGTGTTGTTGCCGATGATGATCGCAGTGGTGATGGTCGCCCGGGTGAACATCATCACCCGGTGTCTTGCGGCTTACGCTGGTTTCATGTTTCTCGTCGGACTGGGGGCTACGGCATCACGCGGCGGCATTTTTGCGGCGGGTATAGGCATGATCGCCCTGGTAGTGATGCTGGTGCGGTTGCCTGCCTTCCGGATGTCAGCCCTGATCATGTTGGCGGTGTTGTTGTTGGGCGGGTTCGCGGTTCTTAGCCGGGCGGATGTAGCCCAGGCGCGTCTGCAAAAGATGCAGAGCACCAACTTGGAGCAGGATGGCCGTTTCCTGGTCTGGCAATCCGCCGAGGAGATGTGGCGCGATCATCTGTGGCTGGGGGTTGGCCCCGGGCATTACGATTCGGTCTTTCCCCAATACCGTCCTGAAATACTTCAGCAGCGCAAGCCGCTCTTTGCGCACAATGAGTATCTCAATACGCTGGCGGATTACGGCATTGTCGGCGCATTGCTGGTGCTGGCTGCCGTTGTGGCGGCAGAGCTGGCATTCCGTTACGGCTGGCGGAATTTGAAGCGGGAATCGACCAGCCGGGATGGTGCCCGCAGCAACCGGCTGGCTTTGCTGATGGGAGGGGCAGCAGGAATCACTGCTGCACTTGCCCATGCCCTGTTCGATTATAATTTTCACATCCCGGCCTATGCATTGCTGCTGATGTTTTTCACCGGTATTTTGGCGGTCGCGTGGCGGACGGATAACACACGGTGGTGGTGGCGTCCCCAACTGTCAGGCAAGGCCGTTCTGACCGCATTGAGCCTCGCCTTGGCGGTCTGGTTCGGGATGCATGCGCACAAGCGGACGAAGGAGGCGGCTTTGCTGGCTGGCGCAGAAAGGACAAAACCCGGTTCGCCGGAACATCTCCAGTTTCTGGAGGCGGCCTTCAAGGTTGAGCCACGGAACGGTTTCACCGCCCATGCCATCGGCGTCCATTACATGACCTTGGCTGCCCTCAACAAGCCCACAGAGAAGGATGCGCTGGAATGGTTCGCAAAGGCGGGGCAGCTCGATCCGCATGATTCCTATGTGCCGCTGCATCAGGCCGTGACGCATATCCTCATCAATGAGACCAAGGATGTGAAATCGTATCTGGACGATGCTGACAGGCTGAATCCCAAGGACTACTATACTCTGGCACAGATCGGGTGGTGCTATTTCCGGCTGATGAATTACGAGGAGGCGATCCGTTACTTTGAACGTTCCTTGCGTTTGCGCGATTATGCCAATCCCACTGCCACCGAGCTGCTTCCGCTGAGCCGCGAGCTTCTGGAGCAGCAACGCCGGTTGAAGCAGCCGTAGCGCTCTAATCTGCCTGGGGCAAGGTCAGGGCATCGATCATCGTCTTGAGGTAGAGCAGTTCCATGCCCACCTGGTCGGGAGCCAGTTCTGGCGTTTCCTCGTTGCCTTCCATCAGGCGTTCCATGATGAAGGCGATCATCGGTGCCTGCGGGTATTCGTTGATCATCTTTTCCACTACGGCATGGTGTTCCGCTTCGGAAGCGTCATCCAGGCTTTGGAGGAGGGCGATGTTGGCATCCTCAGCGTCTTCGATGACTTCGGGTTCGATGGCTGGCAAGGTCGAGCGGGCGCGCAACGAATCGTAGATCAAAGCCGCCAGCAGCATGAGTTCGCTGTTGCCATCCTCGGAATCCCGAACGGTCTGGTCAGCCGCGCCCAGGTAAACCAGCAATGCTGGCTGCTCCTGGGCGAATTGATCCACCCATTGGCTCCAGTCGTCGTCTGAGAAATCAGATTGCTTCTCCCAGACGGCTTCGATCGTTTCGCGTGGCACTTGATTCATCGTACGGCGGACTGAGCTTGCCATTTATTGCTCTGAAAGGAAACGATATAAGGTGAGAATTTAAACCCCGTATCACTGCTTGCGGGCAGTGATGATGCTACGATCTGCCGCTGTCGGAAGATAGTGCATCCCGCTGAACCCTGCTTCCCTCAGCAGGTCGCGCATCTCGCTGAGGGAGTAGCATTTGCCCTCGGTGGAGTGCATCAGGAGCGCGGAGTATTGCGCCACGGGCAGGGGACCTGTCTTGTCTTCGTTGATATGTGCGTCATGCACGATGAGCATGCCGCCGGGCTTGAGTGCGGCATAGGAGTTGGCCAGCAACTGGCGCACTTCAGGGAAATCCCAGTCGTGAAGCACGTTGGAATAGAGGTGCAGGTCGTAGCCGGTGGGCAGATCGCCGGGGATGAACATGTCACCAGCCACGACATCCACGTGGTCGCTGTAGCCGCGGTCCGCCACATTCTTGCGTGCCAGTTTGTCCACGGGTGATTTGTCCAGCACGGTGGCATGGAGGTGCGGATGATGGGCGGTGATGGCGCAGGAGTAGATGCCGGAACCGCCGCCGATATCGAGCAGCCGGGTCAGGCCGGTGGTATCGAGCGCCTTGGCCATGGCGGGGCCGAGATAGAAACCGCGGCAATCCATCGCCGCGGTGAACTGGCTGGCGAAGGGTTCCGTCTCCATCGCCTGCGCCCAGGCTTTTTCATCCTTCAGACCGGACCAATTGGCGGTGCGGCCGGTACGGAGCACACTCTCGTAGTCCTTGGCGATAGGCCGTTCCTTCAGTGAAGCGTAGTAAGGGCCGAGATTGAAATGTGAGCTGCTGACCAGATGCTCAGCCGCAGCAGGTGTCACATGGAATTTACCACCCCGGTTCTCCACCAGGCCCATGGCGCTGAAGAGCGTGAGCATCACATCGGTGGGGCGTAGTTGAAAACCGCATCCGTTACAGATGCCTGCGAGGTCAGCCGGGTTCTTGGAGAGCCAGGTGAAGAAATCCAGCCGGGCAACTGCAGCCGTGAGCAAGTCCACGCCATATAGACCATCGCGTTGACGGTAGATGAAGGTCGGATCAGTTTCCGGTATACGGGTCAGGTCCAGTCGAGACATGCTGTTAAGTGAAGCGGAAAGAGTTCTCTGAGAAAATAGATAATTCGCCGGGGGACGGGGGCAAAGTGTCATTTAACATGCCGGAAAATGACTACTGGCGAGGATTCCTTACGCCATGATTCGAATATTGTCTTGGGGATGAAACCTGGGCCTTGTGGGTAGGATCCGGTCGCCAGTTCAGGGCGGCCATCACCATCCAGATCGCCGGCATCCATCACAAACCAGCGGCCCCACTGGCTTTCCGGCATGGTGACGGGTTTCCAATCGCCGTTGCCTTCATTGTAGAGATAGACGAGCGATTTTGCAGCAGCCTTTTGGAAGTCTGGAAAGAATGAACTGACTACGATATCCAGCCTGCCGGTGGTCCTGAAGTCCGCAGCGATGGCTTTATAGGCGCCGTTCAGTGGCAGAAAATATTTCAAGGCGAAACGATTTTGCCCGTCGTTAAGGTAGATGCGGACGCCGTGATATGGTTTCAGCGGGGCTATGCCACTGAAGTCACCATTATCGCCGTTGGTAGTGAGAACATCCGGATGACCGTCGCCGTTGAAGTCGGCCATTTGAAAGGAGGAGCTTCCCCAAGTTGGCGGCCATTGCAGCAAAGGAATCTCTTTGAAGACGCCGTTCCCTTGGTTTTGCAACCAGTAAAGACCTTCCCAAGCCTGGGCCATGAGGACTACCAGATCTTCCCGGCCATCCTTATCCAAGTCTATGGCCTGTGTCATGGTGGCCCCTGGACGGTCAATAAGGATATGTTCCGCATAGCTGCCGTCACCACGGTTTTCAAACCATGCCAGGTTGCCGAGATTGTTGCCGAAGGAGCATACTACGAGATCTTCACGGTGGTCCCGGTTGATGTCAGTGACCAAGGTGTGGACGGGGCGGTGAAGATTTTTCAGGAGGGATTTTTTTTCAACAGGACCGGCTTTGGGACTGCCAAAGAACACTACTTCACCTTTTGCTTCATCAGAAGGATAAAGGCTGCCAATCGAAGTAAGAAAAAAACCATTGGTGCTGAGCGCCATATGCACCACAGGTTGGTTCAGTTGAATGCCTCCTCCAAGGCGGCCACGGTCATCAAAGAAGAGCAAGTTCCCGGATAATGCGTCAGCCACATAAAGGCGACGGTTGGACGGGTCGATCTTGATCAGGGAGACAGCCGGGGAATCTGCCCGCCAGGCGGAATATTCCCCGCGCAGAGGCGGGCGGGGGGCGGCGGGAAGGGCAGTCGGAGCAGCCTCCATGGCTGCGGGCGCTTCTGATAAATAATAGCGAACCAAGTTTTGCCATTCCTTTTCTGACATTGCGGGGGCGGCAGGAAAAGGGCGTTTCTGTTTTAGCAAGGAACCGCCAGGAGCGATTTCGTAATCAAAGGGTTCCATCCCCATCATCTTCCGCATCTTGGGGAGTATTTCATGCTTCCATGAACTTTGATCCAAGGTGGAAGGCTCCGGGAAGAGGTGGCAGGTGGAGCAGGCGGATTGAGCCAGTGTGCGGGCTTCAAGGGCCGGAGATTTCGAGGCTGTTTCCAACGGGCCGGGAACTTGGCCCTGAACATGACCGATGCAAGCCAAGCATGCCCACAAGATTTTCCATGCCATGCCTCGGATCATAACTATCCGAACGTTTGGAAGCCATAGCATAAATATGGTAGAGGGGGACTCAGTTCGTTGATGAGGATCACTACTGGAGATTCTTTTTCCGCTCGTTTCTTCGTCACATAAAATCCCGGGTGACGGGCTTTGGGGTGGAGCCTTGGACTTGATATTTAAAGACGATACGGAAGGGAAATTTTAAAGCCCTTTCACCCAAAAGGGCTATGGCGGCATCGGGAGCGGCAGTGTCATGCTAAGGTGTAAAGTTCACCTTAATAGACGTATTGCTTATGGAGTTTTTCGCTCAAGTTAGGGAAGCTAAAGTTTCCAAGGTTTGGTTGGCCAGCCTATCCGCGCTGATATTGGCAGTGACAACCGGTTGTGAGAAAACGCCGCCAGAGGCACCGCAAGCCGAAGAGCAGGCAGGGCCGAAACTCTCTGATGAAGTGATGCCAGCCATGAGTGTGGTGGGAGAGCCGTCCAGTGCGCCTCCTCCGGCAACTCCTTCATTTCCAGGGGCTCCGACGGTGGCTGGGGCGGCTCAACCGCAAGAGAAAGCGGGCAGTTTCGATTCTTCTGCGGTGGCTACCAAGGAAGAGGCGGAAGAGTGGATCAACCAGCTCAATTTTATGGTGAGCGAGTATCGGGGTACCTATGACAAGATGCCGCCCGATTTGGAGGAGTTCATCCGTAAAGGATATTTCAAGAATCTTCCGCCTGCTCCTGCCGGGAAGAAATACTTTTTAGACCCTCAATCCAAACAAGTCGTTCTGCAAGACAAGTAATGCCGTAAAACATTCACCAAATCACCGAATCGCCATTTTATGAACAATCTAATCAATCTGCAAAGCGGGACACACCGGCAAAGGGGGTTCACGCTCATCGAATTGCTAGTGGTGATCGCCATCATCGCCATCTTGGCTGGCATGTTGCTGCCCGCATTGGCCAAGGCCAAGGTAAAGGCCATGACGACCAGTTGCCTCAACAACTTGAAGCAATATGGGACGGTGCAAGCGATGTATCGGGATGATACCAGCGGTGAATTGCCATATGCCGGCATTCGCGGGGTGGGTGGCAACGGTTCCTGGGGATGGGATGATGTGGTAGCCAACTATTATGGCGTCACCGTTTCTTCCAACCAGATGCGTGGTTCGATGCCGGCGGTGTGCGATATCAAGAGTTTGCGGTGTCCATCGGATAAAATCCGCAATGAGGCGGATTCGATCACATCGTATCCTTTGCGCCGCAGCTATGCTCCGACTGCCTATGGCGATCCGGAGACTTTATGGCCACCATCACCCGCCAGCCGTCGCGGCTTGGGGCTGATTTGGAACCACGATGCTGCCTATCCGGTCAGTTGGAACACCAAGGATTCGGTGACGTCTCCCATGCCCATGCCGTTTAACCAGCGGGCCATCAATACTGATTTTATTCTTGAGCCTGAGTCTCAGATCAGTCTGACGGAATTCATCCGGAATAACAGCTATATGGGGCATGGCAACTGGGGAAATGTCATTGCCAACGCCAATTCCCACATGAGCACTGGAGCGCCTTCCATCAATGATTTCCACAACAAGTTCATCAACTATGTGTTCATTGATGGGCACGCGGAAAGCCTTGAACCAATTAAAACTCTGGGATCCACCAACCGGACGCTCACAGTGTTAAGCGGTGGCTGGACGATTTTAGCCAAAGACTAACAACTGCCTTTTGCGAAACCCGCCAGCCGAGGGGCTGGCGGGTTTATCTTTTGTCAGCGGGAGGTTTTTAGCAGCCCGGCGATCCGCTCCACATCAAAGACACATCCGCCCCAAGTCCCGCCGCTCACGCCTTGCAATGCTGCCCAGAGTTTGGTGTCTTCCGGCAAGGCTGGGTTCGGGGCCATGTCTGACCGGGAAGCCCTTGCTGCCAGAACCTTGGCTCCTTCTTCCGGTGTGAAGCGTAGGCCTGCTTCTCCGATCAGGTCCAAACTGCCTGTAAGGGTGTTGCGGTCCACGATGATGCGGATCAAATCACCATCGAGCAGTTTGCCAATGGGACCGCCCGCCAGGCCTTCCGGCCCGACATGGCCGATACAAGCTCCTGTTGAGACGCCGCTGAACCGCGCATCTGTGATGAGTGCCACCTGTTTGCCGAAAGGCAGGAATTTCAGCGCGGAGGTTACTTGGTAGGTCTCTTCCATGCCGGTGCCCATTGGGCCGATACCCACCAGCACCATGATGTCACCGGCCTGGATGCGCTTTTCCTTGATGGCCGTGATGGCCGCCCGTTCGCTGGTGAAAATCCGTGCCGGACCTTCCTTGCGATAAACATTGTCCGCATCCACCACGGAAGGATCAATGGCCGTGCTCTTGATGACCGCGCCCTCAGGAGCCAGATTGCCCGTAGGGAAGGTGACCGTGCTGGTCAGTCCGCGTGCTTTCGCTTGGGCAGGGGACATGATGACGTCATCGGGATTGATGCCGTCCTGTTGCTGCAAGATATCGCGGAACTTCTTCCGTCGTTCCGAACCTTCCCACCAGTTCAGCACTTCATCCAAGGTGCAACCCGCCACCGTCATTACCTTAGTATCCAGTAAGCCCAGTGTGCGCAGATGCAACATCACTTCCGGCACACCGCCCGCGAGAAATGCCCGCACCGTGGGATGATGCACCGGCCCATTCGGCAACACGCTAACCAAGCGGGGAACCGCACGATTCACCTCGATCCAGTCATTAACCGTGGGCCGCTTCAAACCAGCGGCATAAGCGATCGCCGGGATGTGCAGCAATAGATTCGTGGAACCACCAAACGCTGCATGTACCGCCATGGCATTGCGCACCGCTGCATCCGTCAAAATATCCTTCAACTTCAGGCCGCGTTTTTCCAGCTCCATCACGGCACGAGCCGAACGCACTGCGATGTCTGTCCATACAGGTTCACCTGAGGGCGCGAGTGCTGAATGAGGAACGGACATACCGAGCGCTTCCCCAACCACTTGAGAAGTCGCCGCTGTACCGAGGAACTGGCACCCACCACCGGGCGAGCCGCAAGCACGGCACCCGAGATCCGCCGCTTCTGAAAGGCTCACGATGCCATGTGAGAAACGCGCCCCTAGAGTCTGCACCGCACCCGCATCCTCACCATTCGTCGGCGGCAAGGTCACGCCGCCGGGAACGAGCACGCAGGGAAGTTCTTTCGCGCCCGCCAGAGCCATCATCATCGCGGGCAAGCCTTTATCACATGTCGCTACGCCGATGACGCCCGAGCGCGTGGGCAGCGAGCGGATGAGACGGCGCATCACTTGCGCGGCATCATTGCGATAGGGCAAACTATCGAACATGCCCGTCGTGCCTTGCGTGCGGCCATCGCAGGGATCAGAGCAATACGCAGCGAAGGGCAGTCCCTTCTGATCGCGCAATTCATTCGCTGCCGCTTGCACCAAGAGGCTGATCTCCCAATGTCCCGTGTGATAACCGAGCGCGATGGGTTTGCCATCCGGCGCACGCATACCACCCTGTGTGCTGAGGATGAGATATTGTTTACGACCGAGTTCCGAGGGATTCCAGCCCATGCCCGCATTCTGCGTAAGGCCGAAGAGATCGCCGCTGGGGCGATTCAGGAGCATGTCGGCATCGATGGGCAGGCTGCCTTCGGGGCCGGCAGCTTTGGTGCGCACTTCGTAAAGGTTGGGCAGCACACCATCCAAGAGAGGCTGGAGATTCATTCCTTCTTTTTCTTTTTGATTTCCACTGGCGCGGGCGGATTCGTCGGCACCAGGGTCATCGTGTAACCGGACTTCCAGATATACTGCTGGCGGTTCACCGTCATCACGCGCGGCAAAAGTTCGATCTCATTGCCGTAGCACAACAAAACGACTGTTCCAGGTTGGAACGTAAGGTCTTCGAAAATGACTTCACCAAAACCGGCGGCAAACGGCCATTGCTTTGGTTGTTCGAACTTGATGGTTTGAGGAAGCTGGTTGGTGCCGATGGGCGCACCTTTGAACTCGAACTTCACGTCATGAATCTTCAAGGCGGGCTGATTCACCACCATGAGCGGATGTCCATTCGTGCTTTGCTCAAAGCGCACTTCCCATGGTCCTTTCGCATAGCGCTGATGCTCGATGAACCAGTACGCGACGATATACACGCCCAAGGCAATGCCAAAGGAGATGGCGAGATGTTTCCACAAACCTTCAAACCGCATAGAACCGCCAGACAGTCGGCAAGCGGGCGGGATGTGTCAAGCGCCCCCGAAAAGGGGCTGCCGGTAGCACCGGGCGTTTGGATTCGTCCCCATTGCTCCACCCGCGCTTGGTGCTTGCCTGCGGTTCACACTTTGCCAGAGTTCCGTCAGATACGTTTGCAAACCTGCGATTCTTATGCCTTTTAGCATCACTGAAGAGCCGGGCCATTTTTTTGTGAAGCTTTTCGGTGTGCTCACCGCCCGTGATCTCGGCGATTTTGGCGCGGCAGCCTGGGAATTGGAGAAAGCGCAGGCCACGGTCCTGCCGCGCGTCACCGACCTGAGCGAGGTGGAGAACCTGACTGTGGATTTCAGCGCCGTCTGGCAATTGGCCGAGAACCGAAGGAGCCGGACATTTCCCAATAGCTTCAAATCTGCCATCGTCGCCCCCAAGGACCATTTGCTTGGTTACGCGCGAATGTTCCAGACATTGAATGATCACCCGCAGATCACGATAAGGATATTTCGAGATATGGCATCAGCGCGGGAGTGGATCTTGGAAAAGTGAGGGAGCGTGCCCGCCGTCACCGGCCCTCTCCTCGGTGTGTTTGAGGAGAGAGCCAGCGCTGGGCGTTCCCCAATACGTGCGATAGTCCCCACCGTCGCACGCTTCCCATTGCCTCCCTGGCAAATCAACGGACGTGCTGCGTCCCCACAGCCGCCCACGTCCGTATCATTTACCGGCCTATGCCACCTGCGCACCCATCCGCACGAGGCGACACGCTACCGGCAAAAGAACTTCCGTTGACGTGTGACATCATGTGGATGCGCCTGCACAGGTGCATCTATAATTGAAGGGGAGATTTATAAACGGCAGCTTAGGAGCGCGACTCTCCGAGTCGCAGCAACTTACCTAAGCGATAAGCGGCATAATATTTTTGGAGTGTTCAAGCAGGGGTGCTCGTTGCTTCAGATAGTTTGCTCACCGTAAGTCATTTGGACGTTGCTGCGACTCGGAGAGTCGCGCTCCACAAACTCACTCGTGCACCCAGCCACGATCGACCAGCAATTCCTGTCCCGTCACCGCGCGGCTCAAATCACTCGCCAGAAAGAGGGCCACATCCGCCACTTCCTCCGGCTGGTTCAGCGCCGGGATGCATTGGGACTGTCGGATGAGTTTCTTCGCCGCGGGTGTGACGTATTCCTTGAGCTGCCGTTCCGTCATGATCCAACCCGGTGAAATGATGTTCACACGGATGCCACGTGGTCCCAACTCACGCGCGAGCGAACGGCTGAAGCCGATGATGCCTGCCTTTGTGGACACATACGCGCTCATCACCGGCGGACCATTGTGCACCGTGATGGAGGAAAAGTTGATGATAGACGAGCCCGCCTTGAGATGCGGAGCCGCTTCCCGGCACACGAGGAAATAGGCTCGCAAATTCCGCGCGTGCAAGGTATCCCAAGCCTCCGCCGTGGTATCCGCCAAAGCGATGCGCGGATCAGACGCCGCGTTATTGATGACCGCGCGGATGCTGCCAAGCCGTTTTGCCACGCCCTGAATCCACTTGGTGATCTGCTTTTCTTTCATCAGATCCACCTTTGTGAACTGGGCCGCTCCATTCAGCTCTTTCACCAGTGTTTCCGCTGCTTTCACATCTACATCACAGAACTCCACGTGCGCACCTTGCTGGGCAAAGGCACGGACCATCGCGGCACCAATGCCATTGGCGCCGCCGGTGATGAGGACGGTTTGACCCTGCAATTCCGTGAATGAAGCCATGTGGGGAATTTACGATTTTGGATGGACGATTTACGAGCGCAATGTGCTGCCGGATTCCAGCGGGCAGTCAAGGGTGCATAGTAGCCAAGGCGGGTTAAAGGCATCGCCGTTACCCAAAAGGTTGTCAGGTAGAGGTGTGTTTCGGCGGACGTTCTCTTACTGCCGGCTGGAATCCGGCAGCACGGGATCGCGTGCTTCGGCGGTTAAAACTAGCCCGATTTGCACTTCCCCTGCCGCCATGATAGGTTGTTTCAATCCAAGCGAGTTCTTAAACCTCCAAGTCGTTTCAAGGTTATGAATGCTTCCTTCAAAAACACACTCAAGGTGTCGGTCGTCATCGTCTTGTTGCTGGCTGTCGCCCTCGGTTTTTGGTTGCCCCGGGCGTTTCGTCCGGACCCGAAAGCCATTGCTGCTGCTGAAACGCGGATGTGGCAGGCGTATTATGCGGCTGATCCCATCCGTCTGCATACGGAACTGGTCACGCTCATGCAATCCCAGTTCAAAGCCTCGCCCTCTGAAGCCAATGCCATCGCCCAGCGATTGGTCATGGCGGCGTGGAAGTTTGAGACCAGTTCGGAGAACTATGAGGCAGTGGTGTTGCCGGATTTGGAAGTGGCCTTTGACCAGATACGCAAGTTGTCCCATCGCACCTTTGATTCCAAAGAAGCGGCCAGGGCGGAACTGGCGTGGTGGGTGGCTCGTCGAACTCCCGGACAGGACAGTGCCCAGCAAGTGGGGCAAAAGATAGGGGCGGTCTATGCCATCCTTTACGGCTCAGATGAACCTGGCTTCACCGAAGCAGGCGTCTTACGCGCCCAAGCCGGTAAACTGCGGGATGATAGCGGGGCAGGGTGTGATTGGCGGCAGGTGGAGGCGCTTTTACAGAGGTCTTATCAGGCGTTGGTTGAGGCGATTTAGTTTGGCTGCTTGGCCCAAAGGGTCAAAAGATCCAGCCCAAGGCAGACCACTCAAGGTCTGCCTTGGGTAAAATGTTGGCAAATGAGTGCGGCCTGAAAGTCGCCAGAGCATTCTGGTGTCCCTACAGGGCACACTATTTCACCTCACTAAACCTAGGGCAGCCGCCGCATAAAAAGCGGCGGCTGCCCTAGGCTGGACTCTCTTGGCCCTTTGGGCCAAAGCGATACGGCGGTCGTTTTCCTTAAAATTACCATTTGCCATGGCGCGGGGGAGTTAGTATATGTTTCGGCCCCTTGCCTTAGGGCGGGGTAGAAACAGCTAAATTTTACGATTTTATGTCACAGCACAGAAGTCTCCGTGCCTCGAGCACCTTGGGCGCCAAGCGCAACGTGTTGAAGCGCTTTGAACGTGTGGAATTGATGCGCAAGCGCAGCCAGTGGACGGAAGGCCGTCGCGTCACCGGTCTGCCGAAGACCAAGCCTGAGGAATAGTCTTCCTCGCGCTGGTAAATATCCTTTTCGCGGGGCGGGAGTCCGGTAAATGCCGGTTTCCCGCCCAGCCTTTTTTCCCGGAATGAACGTCCGTCTCCAAAAATTCCTCGCCGATGCCGGTGTGGCCTCCCGCCGCGCTGGCGAGCAGATCATTCTGGATGGCCGGGTGGATGTGAACGGCAAGGTCATCACCGAGCTGGGCACCAAGGTGGACCCGGCGCGCGACGTAGTGAAGGTGGATGGGGCTCAAGTCCGGGCGAGAAAGAAGCTCTACATCGCCGTCAATAAACCGCGTGGTTACATCTGCACCAAGATGGACCCGGAACGGCGCAAATGCATCGGTGAATTGCTTCCTGCAGAGTGGGATAATTTGAACACTGTGGGCCGCTTGGACCGTGAGAGCGAAGGCCTGATCTTCATGACGAATGACGGGGATTTCAGCCTGCATCTGACGCATCCGCGCTACGGGATTTTGAAGCGCTATTGGGCTGCGGTGCCGGGCAAGCTGGAGATGAAGCAGATCGAGCCTTTCCTGAAAGGCGTCCAGCATGAAGGCGAACGCCTGCGGGCGGAAGCCGTGCGCATCCTCGAAGCCAGCAACCGTGAGACGACCGTGGAGCTGGATTTGCGTGAAGGGAAGAACCGCGAGGTGCGTCGGATGTTCGAGACGATCAATTTGGAAGTCCTCCGTTTGCGCCGGGTGCAGATCGGCAAGATCAAGCTGGGCGATCTGCCGGAAGGCAAATGGCGGACATTGACAGAACCGGAGATAAAATCTCTACTGACTGCTTCATGAAGATGCCGCAAAAACTGGTGACTCTGGTGATGTGCCTCACGACAGGCGCGGTCATGGCACAGGAGTCTGCCACGGTGAAGGCCACCCGCGTGAATGTGCGCGGCCAGGCGACGTTGAACAGCGAGGTCGTTACCCAGCTCAACCAGGGTGAACCCATCAAGGTGCTTGAGCAGATCACGCTGGAGAAGCCCGGTCCGGGCGAACCTGCCAAGTGGGCCAAGATCGCTCTTCCCGCCAACACCCCTGTGTGGGTGAACGCTTCCTTCATCAAAGATGGCGAAGTGGCGAGTAACCGCCTGAACGTCCGCTCCGGTCCCGGTGAGAATTACAGCGTCCTCGGCCGTCTGGAAAAAGGTGCCAAGGTGCAGGCCATCCGCACGGTAGAAGAGTGGACGGAGATCGTCGCACCGGAAGGAACTTACGCTTTTGTGTCCGTTGATTTCCTCGAGATCAAGGGCGCACCGGAAATCGCCAAGACGGAGGCCAAACCCGCAGAACCGGCCGGAAAACCGGCGGTGAAGGTCAGCAAGACGGAATCTGTCGAGCCGCTGCCTACGGTGAAAGTGGAGAGCGGTGTGCAGCCGGTGACACGGCCTACGGCGGTTGTCGATGCGTCTCCGGTCAAGGTGATGAATGATGCCGCTCCGGTGCCGCCGCCTCAACCTGTGGTTGTGGCCACACCTCCGCCGGTGAAACCGCAGTTGGACCCGGTGACGATTCCCATCCCAGCACCGGCTCCCGCAGTGGAATCTCCCGTAGTCGTGGAACCCGCTCCGCCACAAGTGCGTATCATCACACGTGAAGGCGTGGTACGCACGTCGCTCAGCGTGCAGGCTCCCTCGGGTTATCGCCTGGCGGATCCGGAACGCCGCACGGTGACCGTCAACTATCTTTATGCGGGCGATACGGGATTGGATCTCAAGCAATTCCTTGGTCGCAAGATCCGGGTTTCGGGCAGTGAATCGGTTGATCCCCGCTGGCCGAACATGCCGCTCATCGAGATCAAAACGCTCGAACCCATCGACGAATAGTTTTTAGGTCATGGAAAATCTGATCGACGGGCGTGCCATCGCCGAGCAAATCCACACGGAAACCGCGGCCAAGGTCGCTGAACTAAAAGCCCGCGGCATCCAGCCCGGACTTGTCTTTGTGCGTGTGGGTGATGATCCAGCATCCAAGGTCTATGTGGGGATGAAGGAGAAGACCAGCCAGCGGCTGGGCATCGATTCCAAGACGATCGTGCTGGATGAGAAGACGTCGCAAGCCGATCTCCTCACACTCATCCACAGGCTGAATGCCGATCCAGCAGTGCATGGCATCTTGGTTCAGGCACCATTGCCCAAGCACATCAGCGAGCAGATCATTTTCTCCACCGTGCTCCCGACGAAAGATGTGGATGGGTTCCATCCCGAAAACGTCGGCAAGCTGATGCTCGGTGACACGACCGGTTTCCGCCCTTGCACACCGGCGGGCGTGCATGAACTGCTCATCCGCTCCAACGTGAAGATCAACGGCGCGGAAGTGGTCATCCTTGGCCGTGGCAATATCGTGGGCAAACCGATGGCGGCCATCCTCGTCCAGAAGGACAAGTATGCGGACGCCACCGTGACCGTTTGCCATTCGCGCAGCCGGAATGTGGCGGAACATTGCCGCCGTGCGGACATCATCATCGCGGCGATGGGCGTCGCAGAATTTTTGAAGGCGGACATGGTGAAGCCCGGTGCGGTGATCATGGATGTGGGTGTGAATCGCATTCCGGATCCGACAGCCAAAGGCGGCTCACGTCTCGTGGGCGATGTTGATTTCAAGGCCATCCAGCCGATTGCCGGTCGCATCACGCCGAATCCCGGTGGGGTCGGTCCCATGACCATCGCCATGCTGTTGCACAACACGGTGCGTGCAGCGGAACTGGCGACCAAATAATCAAAATATTTTGCACACTCATTGGCAGTAATCATCTATGAATCCAGCTCGTATCCTTCCTGATCTCCAGTCCTCACTCATGTGCGATGGTGTCCGCCAGCAGTCCAATGGCGACCTGATCGTGCTCGGCGTCATGGGCCTCATCCGCGTGCCGCAGGTGCCGATCACAGCGCAAGTTGTTTTTGTGTTGAATCGCTGGACGGCCGGTGTCGGCCAGTTCACGGAAACGGTTCGCCTGATGGCACCGGATCAGACTACGGTCATCCGCAAAGGCGAGACGAAGTTTGCTTTACAGGACCCGGCGCATTCCGCCACGAACATGATGGGCCTCCAGCAGGTGGAGCTCAAAACGCCCGGTGTTTACTGGGTGGAAGTGCTCGTGGACGACGTGATGAAGCTGCGTTACCCGATGCCTGTCGTGGTGGTGCAACCGCCGCCGGGACAACCCGGTGCAGCTCCAGCTCCGGCGGAGTAATCCCCTCAGCTTAATCTTTCAGAGAGAGGCAACCTATATAGGTTGCCTCTTTTCTTTTATGCAGTGCCAGCGGCACGACCCGATGGTAGCCGTGGGTGAAACCCACGGAATCAATATCGAAGAAGAATATGCGTCGCGTAGCGACGCGGTGAAGTGGTGGGATATTGTCAAAGCGTCACTACGTAACGTGTATCGACTTATATCCGCTAACCGTGGGTTCCCGTTGGTCACCCACGGCTACCATCAGGCCGTGCCGCTGGCACTGAGAGGTTGCTAATACTCAAAATGCGCTGCGCGCCTGAGCCCTAATCTCAATGGCACCCAGCCTAGTAATACGGAGAGAAAACCAAAACCAATCCAACCGGCGAGAACTTTGCTGAGCTGCACTTCCTTTGCACCAGGCCAAGGCGTGCCCATGGCGAGCAAGACCACTGTGGCCACGATGTAGAGGAAACTTAACACGAGGCAGAACGTGCCACCGAAGCCGCTCACGATTTTGCTTGGGTTTTCCTCGCGGAAGTTCGGGTATAGCACGCCAAGCCCTACGGCCAAGCCATTCAGGGTGAGCGTCATGACAGTGATGGCGCCGACGAACATCACGGTGCGTTCCCACGGCAGTTGAAGCATGTGGCAAGAGAGGACGGTCAGGCCCAGCGTCACAATGAGTGAGCCCGCTGTCGTGAGCCAGTACTTGGCCATGACGATTTTGGGCAAGCCTAACGGAGCCATGCCCACGATCCAAACGCGTCTGCCTTCCAAAGAGAATTGCGGGTACACGAAACGTGTGGTGAGTGTGGCGAGATTCAATGCGCTCGCGCCGAGGTTCAAGTATGAGACCACATGTATCCAGAACGGCGCGGTGAGCTGCTGGGAGAAATGGCGCAGGTTGATGATGTAAACGCCCAGCAGACCGAAGAGCATCAGCGTCTGGCCCCATTGTGTGGTGTCGCGCCAGAAGACACGGATGTCTTTCACCAGCATGGCGCGGACATCGCCCGCCATGTGTTTGCTGAACAGGCCAAAGACGCGTTCCAGAAAGCCGACTTCAAAACGGCGCTGACCTTGGAAGCTGCGCCACTTGCGGAACCACTCCCAATGACCGAACAGGCTGCCTCGACTTTGCACGATGGAGGCGGCTTCGTAGAAAGGCTTTCCCAGTTTCGTGAATGACAGGAAGGTGAAGAAGAGCACATTGCTCAACAGCACAAGCACGAAAAAGAGTGCTCCACCGAAGGCGCCTTCCAGCCACTTTAATACACCGCTGGAAAGCCAGTAGCTGGGCAGGACAGGGTTTTGCGCGAAGTCCGTGCGTTTGAGCAAGCGGTCCATCAAGCCCAGCACGCGCGTGTCCTCGAAGTCATCCGGCAACTGCTCCGGCTTGGTGCCGAAGGCGACGTAGAGCAATGCGCTGACGGCGATCGTGATGGCGGCTACTTGGAAAGCCCTTCTGTCCATGAAGCGAGCCAGCAGCACGGCAAACCATGATCCCGCCACGGTGGGCAACACGATGAACATGAGGATCAGGCCGATGGTGACAGGATAGAAATGCCACGGCGCTTTCTGGCTGTTGCCGAAAGCGGCCACGAGCGGGGCGATGAGGAATACGAACGCCCACGAGGCAAGGATGGACGATTCGATGAATTTCCAACGGAATATGGTGCCGCTGGAGACGGGCATCGTCAGCAGAAAGGTGGATTCACGATTTCGAAACAGGTTCGTGAAGCTGATGACGAGATTGCTCAGCATCAACATCGTGAACAGGAATGCAAAGAGCAGGAAAAGCATCCGCTCCACGAGCACTTCACCCAAGCCGGGGAAGTAGGAGACGAAGCGCATGGCTTTGTAGAACAGCATGTAGGCCAGCCAGAGGTAGCAGGCCACGAAAACCATGATGGCACCGCTCAAGAGCCGTGATTGATCGCGGAAGGAGAGCAGCCGTCGCCAGGCTTGAAGGCCATTCGTGCGGATCAACAGCCAGAGTGGTGAGAAGGCTCCGTTCATTTCTTAGGGGCTGGCGTCTGAGCTGTGCCGCGTTCCTCGTTGAAGTTCGCCTCGATGGCTGTGAGGGTCAGGAAACTCTTCTCCAAAGCGCCATCCTGTCCGCTTTGCTTCCGCAGTTCATCCGCCGTGCCTACGGCCACGAGCTTGCCCTGATGGATGATGCCGATGCGGTCTGCCATCTCCTCGGCCACGCTGAGTTGGTGGGTGGAGAGAAATACCGTCATGCCTTTGAGCGAACGCTCCTTCAGCACATCCTTCACCACGCGGGCGTGGTGTGGATCAAGACCGACCATTGGTTCATCAATCACGAACACTTCGGGATCGTGTAAGAGGGCGGAGGCGATGGCGACCCGTTGGCGAGTACCATGGGATAGACCTTCGATCGGTTTGCGCAAGAATTCGTTCAGGTTGAAGCGCTCCACCAAAATCTTGGCCTCTTCCTCGAACCGCTTCTCATCCATGCGGAACATCTGGCCGGTGAAGCGCAGGAATTCCCAAGGCGTAAGTTTGTCGTAGAGGAAAGGAAAGTCAGGGACGTAGGCCAGGCAGCGGCGTGCTTCCAAAGGCTGTTGCTGCACGTCAAATCCGGCAATCAAGGCACGACCTGAGGTGGGTTTAATGAGCCCGGTGAGCATCTTGATGGTGGTGGTCTTGCCCGCAGCGTTCGGTCCCAGTACGGCGAAGAACTCGCCTTTGTTCACGGTGAGCGAGATATGGTTCACGGCGGTGAGATCGCCGAATTTCTTTACGAGGTCCTGTAGTTCAATCATGCGCGTGCGGGGTTCATTGCCTCAATTCATCGTTCACGAGGACCATCTCGTTCGGAAGTTCCACCTTCAAAATTTCACCAACGCGGCTGACTGATACCACGATCTCCTGACCTTCGCCCAGTGTGGCGCGCAGCCGGTAGATGCGGAATTGTGCATAGCCTACGCGGAGCCAGTCATTGTATGCCCGCCATTTTATCTCGGAGGTGGTGCGGCGAGCTTTGGCCACGCCTTCTTCCATGAGCATGCCCACGGCATTACCCACGATGGGGCCTCCGAATTTCACGACGAGCTTCTTGGGGTTCTTCAGATCTTCCAGCGGCACGGTCTGTTCCCAATCCGTGATCGTGTCTGAAAGGCGGAAAGTTGCCGTCTTTTCCGTTGCGATCGTGCGCATCTCGGCAGTGAAGGGGCGCTGGTTCAGGCGGATGGAGAAGTCTTCCCATGCAAAGTTGGTGGCGAACTTCATGGAGGTGAAGAATTTGAAGTGCTGGCCACTTTCCAGGGCGGTGAGGCCGCCATCGGCATCGATGGTGTAGCTGCTCATCTGCTTCACCATGCCGATGGGAGCGTCCAGACTGGAGCGACGGCCGGTGGCTGTCTCTTCACCGATGCTCGCCGACCAACGCACATAGCCGATGCGTTTGCCGCGACGGCGTATCTCCATGTTGGAGTTGTCCGGTGAGGTGAGAATCTTCTCGAAGACGAGGTTTACCGGGATCTCATTACCGGGCTGGAAGCGTCCGCGGATCTCCGATTTCCAGAGGAGATAGCTCATCGTGAGCCAGAAGCCTGCCAGAAGGGTGAACAGGAAACGGTTCAGCATGGGAGTGCGCGTCAGAGGGTCGGGATCTTGAGGACCTGCCCGAGTTTCATGCGTCTTGGGTCCACGCCGGGATTGGCGGTTTTCAGCGCGTTTTCGCTAACTTTATATTGCCGGGCGATCTTGTAGAGGGTGTCACCCGATTGGATGGTGTGGGTGCGGCCTACTGCGGGCTGGTTGAGGCCGGCCTGCGCGATGAAGTTGGTGGCTTGCCCTGGACGCGCTTTCCCGGCTCCCGGATGGAGAGCCGGACTGGGGTTCTGGCTGGCTGCGGCTTTTTGCTGTAATTGCTGTTGCAGTTCCTGCTGGCCCATTTTCATGGCGAGGACTTGCGACATCTGGTTTTGCACCTGTTCGAGCTGGGTTTTGAGCTGTAAATTTTCCCTGGTCATCACATCCAGGCGTTCGAGATCGCGCTGGACCATCTGGTTCACCGGTCCGAGGGACACGGTACGAGCGAGTTCCTGCTTGCAGGTGACGATGCGCTGACGGACGGGCTCGGCGAAATCAGAGTCCGGCTTGAACTTCAGGAACCGCTCCAGGTGATAGATGGCGGCGGAGTAATCCTTGGTACGTTGCTCGTGGAGGATGCCGAGTTCCAGATGGGCTGACGCAGAGCGGGGATTGGCTTCGAGAGCCTTCTCGAAATCTTCCAGCGCACCATTGAAATCCAGATTGTTCACCCGGCGTTTGCCGCTGAGGTAGTAAGGGTCTTTCTGTTCGTCCGCAGAACCGGCGCTGGGCGGAAAGCAGCCGGTGACCGCCACCAAAGCGGCCACGGCCAGTCCGTGCACAAGCGTCCGAGAAAAAATCATGGACGCAAACTAAACGATGCATCCGGGAGGTGCAAGGGCCGGTTGCACCGGCGGGCCAAGAAAGGGACATGAATCACGCGTCTTTAAAAGGATTGCCCGCTGGTTTGTCAGCGGACTTCGCAGTGCTGTCTGGTTCCGTCTTGGGGTGGTCGAACGGATTGCTTTTGGGGACAGTCGCCAGTTCGTTGCGACGGTTCAGGCTCATTACAGCCCCTCCCACATAGATCCAGCCGAGCACGATATGCAAGGCGCAGGCAGCGATAAGACCTTCCAAAGGCAAACCGCCAAGTCCATAGAGTACGATGGCTGCGCTGTAGACGATTGCGGGTGTGAGCAACGCAGCGGCGCTGAGCTTGATTGCTTGGGAGAATCTCAATGCGCGGTCGCTCCAAAAGGCCATGAACTTGGCGATTGGCGCATACAGAAACGCCAGTACAATCCACAGCAGCCATAATCCCATGAATGTTCCGACGATTGCTCCAGTGATAAAGAAGGGGCGGCGTGCACCCCACCAGGGCTGGACATCGGGACGGTTGAGCACGAGCGAGAAGTTTTCGGAATACGGGATGTTGGAGTAGCCGAACATCGAGTAGATGCGGGCTTCTCTTTCGTGCAGTTCGAGCTGGACATCGGCAGACCGTCCGAAGTTGTGCGTGTTCACCGGTGTGACGATGATGGTCAGGCGGCGTGATTCGTTTAACAGGACGGCCTCTTGTTTGGGCCAGGCGAGTTCGCCCCGCAGGATGTAGCCGTTTTCCGGAAGGTTTTGGATGGCTTGATCTACTGCCGGAAGCCATGCCTGAAAGAGAAGTATCAGCACGGCAGCGACACCGCCAGCAGCGACGATGGCCTGGGCGATGAAGAGCCGCCGCCAGGAGCTGCTGCCGAATCCGGCGACGCCGCCAAACGTGATCGGCTGGCCAGCCATCACATCAGGTTTCTTTTCCGGCGGTTGCGGTTTGGTTTCTTCCATCGGCCCAATTTATGCCATGCGGGAGGCGATCCGCTTTGTGGGTATGGTACAGGGTGGGGACGGTAGTGCAAGGCATCCTCACTGGAGCGCGACTCTCTGAGTCGCAGCAATAACCTAGAGTCAGAGGGTGGGAAAAGTTTGATGGTTGCGTGGTTTGAGGCGTTTGTCGTTTTGATGCTCAATGTGCTTAGGTGTGTTGCTGCGACTCGGAGAGTCGCGCTCCGCTGTCGCGTTTCCAGCAGTCGGAGCGGAGCAGGCCCCATTCGTGGGTTTCGTGGGCGATTGAGATGAAGCCGTTTTGTTGCAGGTGCGTGGTGCAGTCGGTGAGGTGATGAGCGGGGAGATTCGTGACGAGGCGGAAGAAACGATACATGGCCCAGAGGATTAGTTGCGCGCGCAGACGGGCGAGGCCGGTTGGTGGGAGATTGAAATCGGAGAGGAGCCAGAGGGCATCGGGTGTGGTGAAGGAGGCGAGCTTGGGGATCAAGGCGTCCAATTGATCGGCGCGGAAGCAATCGAGGAAGAAGTGGGTGGCGATGAGGTCGAAGCTGGTTTCGGCTGGGGACCATTGAAAGATATCGGCGTGGATGAATTGCACGCGGGTTTCATCGGCGTGCGCTTGTTTCAGGGCGTGGCGGGTTTGTTCGATCATTCCGGCGCTGGCATCGACGCAGGTGACTTGGAGGTGTGGATTGCTTTGGAGCAGCGGGATGAGGAAGCGGCCGGTGCCTTCGCCGAGGAGGAGAGCTTTGCGGGCGGCGTGTTGGGCTTGAGCAAGGTGAGCGAGGCGGCAGCGCTGGAGTTTATCGCCCGCGAGGAGGCGTTCCATGAGGCGGTAAACCGGAGCGAGCCGGTCAAAGCTCATGCGGCCTCCGGTTTATTCGTGGCGGGCAGATGTTTCCAGATGAGAAAGGCGAGCAAGGCACCAGCGGCGTAGGCGGCGACATCTGCCCAATCGCTCACGCTGGTGGCTTTCAGGTGTGGACCGATAACTTCAGCGAGGAAGGCCCAGAGCGCGAGGTGAGCGGTGATCTCGAGAAATGAGGGTGGGGCGTGATGGGTGCGCCAACCGCAACGCCAATGCAGCCAGAGAATGGGTGGCAAGGCGGCGGGGATGAGCAGCAGGTCATTGAAGTAACCGTTGAGAAACGCGCCGCCGAAGTGTGGTTTCAGATACCAGCGATTGGCCGCGTAAAGGACCACGGCCAGCAGGAACAACGGATCACGTAGGTATCGGAAGCGCATCGGTTTGATCAAAGGAGAGCAGTCATCACCAATCCGGCGAAGAGGGCGAGAACGGCTTTTAGAATTAACGTCTTTATCACGAGAGCATGGTTGCGAGGTGAAGAGAATTCGTCAAAGGAAATTGTATCGTAATACGATGTATTTGACCGGCTAACAAAAGACAAATCAAGGGAGGGGATGGGAACGGCAGCGACTGAAAAAGCCCGGTCCGTATTGGGGGAGAACGGACCGGGCGCGTACACTAACTAACCAGGACAAGCGGGACTACCGCCAGGGAGATTACTTGTCCTTTTTCTTCGCGGGCGTGATCGCTTCGACCACGTTCGCGTCAGAAACTTTCAACTGCACGTTGTCGCCCACTTTGACTTTGGAGAGATCGACTTCCTTGGCGACTTTGTAGGTCTCGGATTTGTCTTTCTTGCCGTGGGAGACAGTCAGCGTGTGGCTGTCCGAGCTCACGGCTTTGACGGTGCCGCCGTGGCGTTCGCCTTTGCCTTCCTTCTCGGTCTTGGCGGCGAAAGTGGGCAGGGCGAGGACGGTGAGGGCAGCGATGGTTACGAACAGTTTTTTATTCATTTAGAGCCTTTCCGGTGGCCTTGTTTGGTTGCCACCTGGTAATGGTCATTTGTTGGGTTCGACCGGTTGGAAAGGGCGACGTTCAACGGATTTGTTCAGAAAAATGATATATTTTTCGGGGAATGATTTTGTGTAACCAAGGGGTAAAAGGTGGCGTCTAGGCGGTAGCTGGGGAGGAATGCCCAATGACGAAATCCGAATGACGAAGGAACAAATTCACGGGCAGTGCCGTAGGCACGACTCGATGGTAGCCGTGGGTGAAACCCACGTAGACTGGAATAAAGAATTTACGCGTCGCGTAGCGACGCTATGAAACGGTGTTCAGGCGTCACTACGTGACGCATACTGTTCTACTACACACAAACCGTGGGTTCAGCTTTGCTTCACCCACGGCTACCTTCGGGTCGTGCCTCTGGCACTGCCAATGGCGGTTACGATTTTACATTGGGGAACGCACAATCTTCTATTGTTCCAGCGGGCGGCTTGGGGGATACTAGTCTGGCACGCATGAAGGCTTTGTTCGCGACAGGTTTGCTCGTCTTTGCTGCGCTCACGGTGGGCGCGGCGCAGGTGGATTTTTCTCATCAGATCGTGCCTATTTTGCGCGAGCATTGCGCGGAGTGTCACACGGGGGACAAGAAGAAGGGCGGGCTCTCGATCAATACGAAAGCGGAGTTGCTGGCGGGGAGTGAGAATGGTGCGGTGGTGGTGCCGCGGCAGAGTGCGAAGAGCAAGTTCATCGAGGTGTTGGTGACGGCGGATGAGGATTCGCGGATGCCGCCGAAGGGGCCGAGGCTTTCACCGGAGAAGGTGCAGTTGCTGAAAGCGTGGATCGATGGCGGGGCGCAGTGGGAGGAAGGGTTTGCGTTCAAGAAACCGGCGTATGAACCGCCGTTGAAGCCGCGTCGGGTGGAGTTGCCCAAGGCGGTGAAGGGGCGGACGAATGAGGTGGATCGCATCCTCGATGCTTACCTGGCGAAGAACAAATTGAAGACGCCGGAGCCGATCACGGATGCGGAGTTTGCACGGAGGGTGCATCTGGATCTGGTGGGTTTGTTGCCAACTCCCGAGGCACTGGAGAAATTTCTGGCGGACAAGGGCAAGGACAAGCGGTCGCGATTGGTGAACGAATTGTTGGGCAATGATGTGGCGTATGCGGAGCATTGGCTGACGTTCTGGAACGATCTCTTGCGGAATGATTACACGGGCACGGGTTTTATCACGGGCGGGCGCAAGCAGATCACGAAATGGCTCTACACGGCGCTGGTGGAAAACAAGCCGTATGACCAATTCATACGCGAGCTGATCGCGCCGCCATCACCGACGAGTGCGGGTTTCAGCGAAGGCATCAAGTGGCGCGGGAGCGTGAATGCCTCGCAGACGACGGAGATACAATTTGCGCAATCGGTGGGGCAATCGTTTCTCGGCATCAATCTGAAATGCGCGTCGTGCCATGACAGTTTCATTGATCGTTGGAAGCTGGATGAGGCTTATAGCATGGCGGCGATCATCGCGGAGCAGCCGCTGGAGGTAAATCGTTGCGACAAGCCGATCGGGCGCACGGCGAAGGCGGCGTGGTTGTTCCCGGAGCTGGGACAGATCGATGCGAGCAAACCGGCGAAGGAGCGTTTGCAACAACTGGCGGCGTTGATGACGCATCCGGAGAATGGGCGCGTGACGCGCACGATCGTGAATCGTTTTTGGCAGCGGCTGATGGGGCGCGGCATCGTGCATCCGGTGGACGCGATGCAGTCGGAGCCGTGGAATGCGGACTTGCTCGACTACCTTGCGGTGCATCTGGCGGACAACAAGTATGACTTGAAGAAGACGTTGGAACTCATCTGCAATTCGCAGGCGTATCAGTCCAAGGCGCAGGTGCTGGAGCCGGGGGCGGATGATCATGCGTATGTGTATGGCGGGCCGAGGACGAAGCGCATGACGGCGGAGCAATTCACGGATGCGGTGTGGCAACTGACGGGCAGCGCTCCGGCGAAGTTTGATGCGGGTGTGGTGCGCGGCAAGGCGGAGGTGAATGCGGCGACCAAGGTTGATCTGAAAGGGCAGTGGGTGTGGTCTACGGACAATAAGGGAACCAATGTGGCGAAGGCGGGGGAGGCGATCACGTTGCGGCATCGTGTCACGCTGAAAAGTGTGCCGGTGCGGTCAGGTGCGGCGATCTCGGTGGATAACAGTTACACGCTCTTCGTGAATGGTCGCGAACTGGCGGCGGATGATAATTGGATGACGGTGGAGCCGGTGAATTTGGATGGGGCATTAAAGGCGGGGGCGAATGAAATTCTCATCGTGGCGAAGAATGCGGGTGAGGGACCGAATCTCGCAGGAGCTTTCTTTGAGGCGCGCTTTCGTTTCAATGATGGGACGGAGCAGGTCATCGGTACGGATGCGAAGTGGGAGTGGACGAAGACGTTGCCGGATGCGAAGGGGAAATTCGCGACTGCGCCTAAGGATTGGCAACCAGCGGTAGCGGTGAAGGCGCAAGACACCTGGATGATCCGGTTGCTGCAGCCGATTGCCGCCACATTGAATCAAACGGTGTATTCAGAACTGCCGATGGTGCGGGCTTCGTTGGTGAAGTCGGATATGTTGCAACGGACTTTGGGGAGGCCGAATCGCGATCAGATCGTGACGACGCGGCCGAGTGATCTGAGCACGCTGGAGGCGTTGGACTTGAACAACGGACAGATACTTTCAGACCTGCTGGCGAAGGGGGCGGCGAAGCTGGTGGTGGAGCACAACGGGAATACGGAGGCGCTGGTGCAGCATGTGTATGCGCTGGCGCTATCGCGTCCGCCGACGAAGAGTGAACTGGGCATCACGCGTGAGGTCTTGGGGCCAAAGCCGACAGAGCAAGGGGTGCAGGATCTGCTCTGGGCGGTGGTGATGATGCCGGAGTTTCAACTGGTGCGGTGATGTGGGATACTAAGGTGTGATGAAATTTGCGAAAGAGATAGCACAGTGGGAAGGGGGCACCCCTCACCCCGGCCCTCTCCCCTCCGAGGGGCTGTATGGACTGGGTACAAGGTGGACAGGTGTGCGGGGACATGGTGGACACATGGGAGAGGTATGGGAGTGTGTCGTAATTATGCCATGGCCTGTGAAAGACCTGATGAGTGTACGACTTGAGTTCGTGAGTTTAGCCCGC